>CAYNQH010000054.1:0-6692 GCA_964399255.1 uncultured Methanosarcinales archaeon
TCTGTGTAAACATACTTGAAAGACTTCCCTTTAGACACCTTATACAGTGGAGGCTGTGCTATATAGACAAGCCCATTCTCTATCAGCAAAGACATATGCCTATAGAAAAAAGTGAGGAGCAAGGTTCTTATATGTGCACCATCAACATCCGCATCAGTCATGATTATTATCTTATGGTACCTGGCCTTCTCTATATGGAAATCATCGCCTATGCCTGCACCTATCGCAGCTATCATAGTGATTATCTCATTATTGGCCAGTATCTTGTTCAGCCTGGCCTTCTCTACATTTATTATCTTTCCTCTCAAAGGGAGTATCGCCTGGAATTCCCTATCCCTTCCCTGTTTTGCAGAACCTCCTGCAGAATCTCCCTCAACTATATATAGTTCAGATTTTGCAGGATCTCTTTCAGCGCAGTCAGCAAGCTTTCCTGGAAGCGAAGCAGAGTCTAAAGCACCCTTCCTCCTTGTAAGCTCTCTTGCTTTTCTTGCAGCCTCTCTCGCACGGGCAGCATTTATTGACTTCTCTACAACTACCTTGCCTACCTGAGGGTTCTCTTCAAGGAACATGCCAAGGCCTGAACTGACCATAGAATCTACAACACCCTTGACCTCAGAATTGCCCAGCTTAGTCTTTGTCTGACCCTCAAACTGAGGCTCTGCTATCTTTACAGATATGACTGCACTAAGGCCCTCCCTTACATCATCGCTTGTAAGCTTAGGATCCTTATCCTTGAGAAGACCGCTGGTCTCAGCATACTTATTCAAGGTCCTTGTCAGGGCAGACTTGAACCCTACAAGGTGCGTACCGCCTTCAACAGTATTGATGTTATTTGCAAAAGAGAACACATTCTCATTATAGCCATCATTATACTGCATTGCTATCTCAAGCTCTAAACCTTCTTTCTCCTTATTGAAATAGATCGTGTTATGGAGGGGATTCTTGTTCTTGTTTATGAACTCGACGAACTCCAGGATGCCCCCATCATACTTGAACTCATGCTTCTTGCCGGATCTTTCATCAACTATAGTTATCTCGATGCCTTTGTTCAGGAAGGCAAGCTCCCTCAACCTTACAGCAAGAGTGTCGAAATGGAACTCGACAGATTCCTGGAATATCTCAGGATCAGGATAGAAAGTAACTGTAGTTCCTGTCTCCTCAGTCTTGCCGCATTCCTTAAGGTCATAGACAGGATTCCCTTTCTGGTATTCCTGGATGTAATGCCCTCCATCCCTCTTAACTTCTATGATCAGCTTTGTGGAGAGAGCGTTAACAACAGAGACTCCCACTCCATGAAGGCCTCCTGAAACCTTGTAAGTATCCCTGTCAAACTTACCTCCTGCGTGAAGCTTTGTCAGGACAACCTGAAGAGCAGGCATGTTGAATTTCTCATGCATATCTACCGGGATCCCACGACCATTATCTATCACTGTTACAGAACCATCCTTATTCAGGCTGACAAAGATCCTGTTGCAGAAACCTGCAAGCGCCTCGTCTATGGAATTATCGACTACCTCATAGACAAGATGATGAAGACCTCTAAGGCCTGTCGATCCTATATACATCGCAGGTCTTTTCCTGACTGCATCAAGACCTGAAAGTACAGTTATATTCTGAGCTTTATACCCTTTATTATCTTCCATCTTAACCCCGAAATTCACCTCTTAGATAGAGTTGATGATACAAAAAAAGAAATCCCTTTCCTTTATAAAGCTTTTGTTTTTAAAATGGCCTTATAAGGCCTGAGAATCATAAATTTAAGGGTTTCAGAAGGATGAGCAAGAGAAACCCAAAAATATTTATAAGACTAAGGTTAAAAACAATGCTAATGGCTAAAAAACCAGATAAAAAAGAGGGTTCTAAGATAGATAAACCAGAATCATTTAACCATAACAGCAACCATAAAAAAGATGAGCATGCCCATCCAGTATTTCAGAAAAGCCTAACATTCAGCCAGAAAGCCAGCGATAGACTAACTGAATTCTGCGGAAGCTGGACATTCATAATCTCAGTATTTATCATTATGGCAATATGGATGTCTCTAAACGTCCTCATGCTGTTCAAACATTGGGATCCTTACCCTTTCATCCTTCTTAATTTTGTGCTTTCCTGCCTTGCTGCAGTCCAGGCTCCGATAATATTGATGAGCCAGAACAGGCAGGCAGAACGAGACAGGATAAATGCAAAGTATGACTACCAGGTAAACAGGAAAGCAGAAAGGGAGATCCAGCAGATCGGAAAAGAGCTCAAGATGATAAGGAAATCATTAAGGAGGAAGGCATGATGGACGAGAGGAAAGAAGCATTGATGAGGATAGTTATTGGCATAGTCTCAGGGATAATCCTGGGGATATGGGGCAGCATCGTAAAACTGCTGGCCATATTGAACTGGATCATAGTGATTATAACAGGAAAGAAGAACAAGGACCTGGCAGAGTTCTGCAACATATGGAACACACAGATGTACAAGTTCCTCAGATATATGACCTTCACAACAGACGAGAGAGTGTTCCCGTTCGAAGAGTTGGGCAAGACCCTGGACAAGGTCAAATAAGGCCTCCTAATAGAAACATTTATAAATAAGGGACCTTATAAACCTTATTATTATTTTTATTTCAACAGTAAAAAGAGGTGCATCATAATGTATAGAAGAAAAAACGCTAGTCTTTCTCTTTCAGTAAATGCGATTGTCGTCCTTGTTCTTGCGATAACGATGCTTGGTCTTGGACTCGCATTCACAAAAGGGATGTTCGGAAAGCTCCAGGGAAAGCTCGAGATCCCACCGCCAAACATACCTGCAACACAGGACGAACCTATTGTCTTGCCTTCTGATGAGATAAAGCTCGTCCCGAGCAAGGAGTTCACATTCTCTATAAATATCTATAATTACGAAGGGATGAAAGGGTACTTAAAACCCACTATCGTCTGTAAGGATGCAGGAACAAACTATGTACTAACTCAGATAGCAAGCTCTCAGGAAGTACCTTCAGACAGTTATGGCTCTTTTAAGATTACAGTGCCTCCAAATGGAGTAGCAACATTAACCGGAAAAAAGGTATGCACAATCTATGTATGTAAAGGGGCAGCACCATTAACTGATGATTGTTTGCCTGATTCACAAAGTCTATATGACCAAAAACAGATTGTTCTTGATATCCAAGGGTGAGGTAGTCAAAGATGAGATTCAATAAAAAATTCAAAAAAGCAAGCCTGGAACTTTCTGTAAACGCTATCGTAATCCTTGTCCTGGCGATAATCATGTTAGGATTAGGGCTTGGATTCACAAAAGGCATGTTCTCAAAGCTACAGGGAAAACTTGAGATTCCACCGCCAAACATACCAGCTACAGCACAGGAGCCTATAGTCTTGCCTTCTGATGAGGTTGATATCTCAAGAGGTGCAGGAATAATCAATGTCAATATATTCAATCCATGCAGCAGTGCAAATCAGCTCGTTACCCTTAGCTTTGTGACTTCCTGCTTGATACCTAACGCAGATGGAACAGCATATACGACAGAACCTTATACAGACATAACCTCAACCGAGCAGAAAGTCCCAACAGACAGTTTTAGGACATTCAAGGTTATTGTCGGAGACAGCACACCAATAGCAGGTGGTGCAAACTGCCTGGTAACAATAACTGCAAGCTCTAATGCAGGAGTATGTCCTATAGGTTCAAAGCAGATAACGCTTAAGTCTAAATAATCAAAGAGGTGCATCATAATGAAAGGAAAGAAAAGATTGACCCAACAGCAGGAATTTGATATTATGAAGCTGGTGCTTGACAAGTTTCTATGGCTAGGATTGGTCATCATGCTTTACGGATTGTATGTAATGTTCGTAAACACGATCCCAGAAGGCCTTGTCTGGATGATTGCAGGCGCAGTATTGCTCGTGCTCTTCATGATACTTATCGTGAAGGAATATGAGTTCATAGCATAAATCTTTTATTTTTCATATTTTTTTTAGTTAATTTAGCAAAGGGATCAAGGAGGCAGTGAAGATTAGAAGGAACAAAAAAGGTATTGAGCTTTCTGCAAGTTTTATGGTCACTCTCATCCTGGCCATAGTAGTGTTCGCCTTAGGGATAGGATTCTTCACAGACCTGTTCAAGAAAGCCAATGAGATGAAGGAACGTCTTGATTCCCAGACAGAGAAAGAGATAAGGAATCTCCTCCTGACATCCGGAGATAAGGTATCTATACCTTATGATAAAAAGCAGGTAAGGAAAGGAAAAGACACAGTTATTGCAGTAGGGGTCTATAACACCTTGAGGACAAACAGTTCTGATGATGTTTTCATAATAAGCGCAGGAGATAATGGCGGAAAAGCAAACTCATGCGCGAACAGGCCTGGAGAATCAGGCTGCGACAGTTCAAATGTGGTTGTAACCAACCCTGATACAAGGATAAAGATAAGGAAGACTGACACAGAAGTCATCCCTATAATAGCGGAAGTTAATAATGGTGTTTCAGGAGAGACCTATATCTTCAACGTAAGAGTATGCAATGCAACAGTAGATTCTACCATGACTTCGTGTAATTCAGCTACATACGGCAGAGTGACCCAGTTCTATATAAACATAATATAATTAAAAGGTCTTGCACCAGTTTCAATAAGAATCCGGATCTTTCTTTTTATGAAACAATATTCTAGCCCTTAAAACCTATAAGCTTAAGGAAACTACCGGTATCAAGAGAAGCCCCTCCAACAAGCCCTCCGTCAATATCAGGCTGTCTCATCAGCTCTTTCACATTCTCTGGCTTCATGCTTCCACCATATAACAGCCGGGTCTTCTTGGCATGTTCGATAGAGTATATCTGAGAAAGCTTCTGCCTTATGAAAGAATGCATCTCCTGAGCATCAGCAGGCGTAGCTGACTTATGATTAGGGTCTCCTGAGCTTATAGCCCATACCGGCTCGTAAGCGATGATCATCTTTCCAGCCTGGATACCTTCAAGACCTCGCCTAAGCTGTCTTTCTACAACCTCTTTAGCCCTTCCAGAAGCCCTCTCTTCTGCAGTCTCTCCCACACATAGTATCACCTTAAGGCCTGCAGATAGCGCTGAGCTTATCTTCTTATTGACTGTCTCGTCAGTCTCTGCAAAGTATTTCCTTCTTTCAGAATGTCCTATGATCACATATGAGCAGAACTCTTTCAGCATCTTAGATGAGATCTGGCCTGTATAGGCCCCTTCCTTCTCCCAGAAGAGATCCTGAGCACCTATAGAGATGATGCTATCTTTAGCTTCTTTTGAAGCTGCCTGCAATGCTGTGAAAGGAGGGCAAATAAGAATATCAACACCTTTTACACCCTTGACCTTCCTCTTAAGGGCCTTGATGAAATCAGCAGCCTCCTTCGCAGTCTTGTTCATCTTCCAGTTGGCAGCCATCATAGGTTTCATTTCGACCTCCTCATCTTAGATACTAACTTTTCAAGCATATCTATCCTCTTCATAAGCTCAAGTTTCTCCTTATCTGCCTGGCAGACCTGCCTTGCATACTTTTCAAGCTCAAAATCTGCCTGCTTTATGCTGCTCCCTATCTTCTGGAATTTAGCTATCTCTGAATTAAGCTCTTTGATATTGTTGACTACCTGGCTGACCTCTTTCTAGAGGTTACTATAACTGGTTATCTCTTTCCTCATCTCGTTCTTGATATTCCCGAAATCACGTTCCATATCATCAAGAACCTTCTTCTGCATCTGCTTCTTGAGTATCTTGAAAGTCTCTATCTCCTGCTTGAATGCCAAGCTTTCCTCAGAGATAATCTTCTTGTCCTTCTCAAAGCTCTGCATGAAATCTTTCTGGGCAGAAGCAAGCATTTCCATACCCTTCTTAAGCGATTTTATCTCTTCTGCCAGGGCATTGACCTCTTTGATGTTCTTCTCTACCTTAGAAGAAGCCTCGTCAAGGCCTTCCTTGACTCTCATGATACCTTTTATCTTGTCTATCATTTTTTGACAAACCTGAAAGCGCTCCTTGCTGCCACAGCTCCTTCTGCACATGCAGTTATGATCTGCTTGAACTTATCTGAATTAGTGGTTATGTCTCCTGCAGCAAAAACTCCAGGCACGCTTGTCTGCTGGGTGTTATCTACGATTATATGGTTAGTGCTGTCAAGCTTTATCCCTATCTCAGAAGCGAACGTGGTTATAGGCACAGAGCCTATCTCTACAAACAAACCTTCAACAGCAAGCTCTGAACCGTCTGAAAGAGTCACTTTCTCAAGATATTCCTCTCCCTGAAGCCCTGCAATCTTCCGGTCTTCCATTATATCAACCTTATCTTTCTCAAGCTGCTGAATCCTTATAGGCTCTGCATCGATCTTCTTCTCAGAAACAAGATACACCTTTGAAGCGATCTCTGCAAGTACTGATGCGGCGTCCATAGCATGATTATCAGATCCTACTACAGCAACTGCCTTGTCTTTATAGAAGAACCCATCACAGGTCGCGCAATAAGATACACCTCTCCCAAGGAATTTTTCCTCTTCAGGGAGATTAAGCTTGACCTTCTGGGTGCCAAGAGCGATTATCAAGCTTTTGGATTCATGCTTATCTTTAGATGTATATACTATGAAATCCTCCTTCTTCTCTATCTTCTTGACCTTTTCAAGGCAGGGCTTTATGCTGAACCTTTTGAGGTGCTCCTCAAACTTAGAAGCAAGCTCCATCCCGCTGCCCACCAATCC
>CAYNQH010000055.1:0-6653 GCA_964399255.1 uncultured Methanosarcinales archaeon
TTCAGTCTTTCTTCTAATTTCTGTCTGTTTGCCATCTTTCTCCTCAACATTCTCTTACACCCATTTCCTCATTTAGTCTATCTTTTTTTCTAGCTCTTCCATTCTTCCAACTTCATATTTACCCATCCATATTTAATCTTACCAAACAAAAAAAGCCAGGAATCTCTTCCTGGCCTGGATAATCTTTTACTGATCCTTCACATTCCTTCGTATCTCTGCAGCTCTGCCTCAACAGTCTCTGCAAACTTCGGATGCTTCTTGACAAACCCTTCAAGCATCTTGGTCGCGAGCTTCTCTTCCAGCGCTCCAGCAACATAGATCGCTGCCACCATCTCTTCTACATCTGTTGTAAACAAGAAGCCATCTTCACCGCCTTTTGCCTTGAAGGCTGCGTAGCCGCAGAGCATCCCTCTTTGGAAGGCCTGAAGGGGATGTCCATCCTGTCCTGCAAGCTTCTTCTCTGCATACTCTCTAACATTGCCCTCTTCGAGGACTTCTGATCCTGTGTAGACCTGAAGCTTTTCCTTCCCTCTGGCAACCTTCTTGAAATAGTGTTTGAAGTTAGCTGCATTTTCCTTTCTTGCAGCCTTTCTGCCTTTACCTTTGCTTTTTCTAGTGTTGGTCTTAATCTGTCTAACAAGCTCATGTTTCTCGCCTCCTTATTGTTTTTCCACCACCTTTTATCTTATGTTCTTCAGTATCTCCTTGACCCTCTGTTCTAGTGGTCCTGCTCTGATTGTTATGGGAGTGTAGCCGTAGTATCTGTAGACCTGTTCTAGCTTGTAGCCTAGCACCATTGCCTCTTTCCTGTTCTCTCTCCTTGTCTCTGTCGTTTCTGTGAAGTCCAGAGGCTCTATGAGGAAGATCTTGTCATAGAGTATCCTTTCCGCTTCCCTTGCTATCCTGCCGTAGGTTTCAGTCCCTGGCATTACGTAGGCCAGGCCGTCGTGTATCCCTCTGTCCAGGAAGACTCTCCTTGCGTCAGGGTGTATCCTTGCTTCTCTCTTCAGCTGTGTCTTCAGTATCTTGTCCTGGAAGTCTTTTTCCATCCATGGTTCTTTCACTCCTGCAGCCTGCCTGTATCTTATGTAGTCTTCCGCTACCTCTCTGACTGTGTATTCCCCCATCTGTTCAAGAGCCAGTATGATGCTGCTCTTTCCTGACCCTGGTCCGCCTGTGAGCACATACTTCTTTGTGTATGGTTCCCTGCATGGCTCTTTTCTCAGTTCCTTTGGCACCATCATCCTTTCCATCATCTTTTTCACCTCTAGCAGTTGAGGATTCCCAGCATCCTCATCGCTATCCACCTTCTTTTCTCCTGGTTCCACTGAGGATGTCTCAGTGCCAGCTTCCTTTGCAGCTCTTCTACTCTTGTTTTTTCCATGGTTTTTCACCTCTGAGTGACAAAGAATACTAAGAAATATATAATAACTTGTTGTAGAAAAATCTACAACATTTTTAAAGCAAAATAAAGAATCATCCAAGAACCAACAAACGATTAGAATGGCTCAGAGAGGTAAAACAAAAGGATAAAGTGTCTCCAGACCTAGACCTTAAGATTCAGTAAAGATCTTCATTCCAAGGGCTTGCCTCCCTTGCCCCAGTTACATCAGAGAAGTACTTTGGAAAAGATAGCATAAGCCCCCAGTAGACCTTATTATCATCGTCATGGAATCTAAGATAGTTCCTTACCGAGCTTAGGTTATCATTCAGGTATTCCCCATGATGAAGATTCAATGCCCAAGCCGCAGACTGCATATCCCCCTTTTCCCAAAAAGCTTTCGCCAATACGAACGAAAGCGAAGTCTCGTCTGCTTTCTGAATAACTGCCAACGCTTTTTCAAGTTGCCCTTTTTCCATTAGCCTTAATGCTTTCTTGTCGTTGCTTTTCATTTTTCACCTCTTTAGAGTTTCATACTGCTAAGCAGAAGCAATATTTAATTTATTGTTGTAGAAACAACTACAACAATATTAAGAAAAAGAAAAGAAACATCAATAGCTCTAAAGGATCAGCCTAGACAGCTCAAGAGATCCTCTGTCCTCTGCTTTATAGAAAGCCCAACATCTTCTGCCTTTGGCACAGGTATTATCTGAGGCTCATATCCTGCCTTCTTATAAGATTCTAATATCTTAGCAGAAAGCTCCAAAGCCTGGTCTATCGATTCATGCCTTGTCCCATTATCCTCTACAAATCCAAGATGATCCAGGAAGAATACCTTCTCATATCCCTTGCTTACTGCTGCAGAGATAAGCTGAGGATAAAGCTCCCATCCGGGATCTGCATAAGCCAGCCCGTCGATAGGAGACCTGTCGATAAACACCCTAGAAGCATCTTCTGGGACAAGCCTCTCTCTTTCTTCCTGGAGTTCAAAGACTTCCCTTTGGAACTCTTCTGTATGGAAAGGGCAAGGTTCTCCATTATCTAGATATTTCCTTGCACAGTCAGAAGCAGCCTCATGGATCACAATTTCTCCCCGGCGCTCAAGCTCCTTTATTATGCTTGTCTTGCCTGACGAAGGCCCTCCGGTTAGCACATATCTCCTTCCCATCCTATAATGAAGGAATATCCAAGAGTATATAAACCGCTGTTGTAGACATATCCACAACAAAGAGTAAAATATTTAAATAAGGGAGTTATACTGAAAAGGATGATACTCACAAAAGAGATTATACTCAAGGAGATAAAGAAAGGCAGGATAGCTATCTCTCCTTTCAACAGCGCTAATATCGGCCCTGCTTCTATCGACCTGACCCTTGACAGCAGGATAAGGGTCTTCAACTCAAAAAAAACATCCTTAGTCCTAGAGGAAGATGCTGATTACAAGAAAGTGACTAAAGTATTGGACATCAGCAAAGGATACATCCTAAAGCCCGGAGAGCTGGTGATGGGGATAACAAAAGAGAAGATAACCCTTCCAGGAAATATCTGCGGCTGGCTGAATTCAAGATCAAGGTTCGCAAGGCTCGGCCTTATGAGCCATATCACTGCGCCGTTCATCTGCCCAGGCATCTCAAACCATCAGGTGCTTGAGATATACAATGCAGGGCCTAAGAAGATAAAGCTCATGCCTGGAACAAGGATATGCCAGCTGGCACTTCAGGAATGTAAGGGCAGCGCAGTATATGCCGGCAAGTTTAAAAGCCAAAATTTATGAGGTGGGCAATATGCAGATACAGAAAGTTCTGGAAAATATCGGGTTCTCTCCCAATGAGATAAAGGTATACATCACCCTCAATGATTATGGATCTATGAAAGCAGGCAAGGCCGCGAAGATCGCAAAGATAGACAGGAGCTCATGCTACAACGCGCTTAAGTCTCTGACAGAGAAAGGCCTTGCAAGCTATGTCATGATAGGCAAGGTGAAATGGTTCCAGGGAACAGGGCCGAAGAGGCTTTTAGACTATGTGAAGGAGCAGGAAGAAGATGTCAAAGAGATACTTCCAGAGCTCCATGCCAGGCATAAGGCTGCAAAGATCGAAGGACAGGTCAGGCTGTTCAAAGGCATCAAAGGGGTTAAGACCATATTCCTTGATATAATAAGGACAGGCAAGGATAACTTCGTCTTCGGCTCTGAAGGACAGTTCTCAGAAAGGCTGCCTGAATTCGCGATGCAGTTCGACAGGATGAAGAAAGAGAGCAAGATCAACACAAAACTTATACTCAGGAGGGGCAGGAAGGAGCTTGACTCAAAGACATCCGAATACAGATATCTTGAGAATGTCGCAGAAAGCCCTGCTGTTACTAATATCTATGGTGAGAAGATAGCTATAGTTATATGGACAGAAGAGCCTGAAGGAGTGATAATAGAGAACGCTGCTGCTGCCAAGGCATACAGGAGCTTCTTCGATGTTCTATGGGATAGCGCAAAGAAATCATGATAAGCCTAAACAGGGCTATAATGATCAATAAGGAAAGGTTATATACCCCCTAATAATTCCTGCGCCAGCATGCCGCAAGAATACCCACTAAGCCAGCTGTTAAAAGATGATGATTTCAGGTTTGTTGCAGTAAGCTCAGGGATAGCCTTCGGCCTTATAGGGGCTTATCAAGGTTTCTGCACTGCAAAAGGAATCCCTAATGGGGATCTTCCCAGCAATACACTCGCCCTAGCTCCAGCCATAGAAGCATATACTGGGGCCATTATAGGTGCTGTAGGAGATAAGATTAATGTAAAGAGCAGGTCTCTGGAGCTTTGATAGGCGCTGTCAAAGGCAGCCTTGAGACAGCGTTAGGATACGGCGCAGGCTACATCATAGGTTCAATACTCAGGTGAACAGGATGAAAATAAAAAAGATTTAAATAAAAGCTCTTTCTAGGGATTTTATCATGGACAGGTCAATAAAGGTAAAGTGCAAGAGATGCGGAAAAACAGCTTCTTCAGACAGCTTTGTGCTTGACGGGGACTACAGGATGATGGTCTGTCCTTTCTGCATACAGGAGAAGAAAGACAAGCAGAAGCATCAGGCAGCCAGCATAGACAAGATGAGGAAACAGGCCGAAGAGCAGGAAAAGATAAAGAGCAAACCTGCAGGTTGGGACGAAGAAGATGAATATCTTAACAGGCTTCACAAACAGAAGGCAAAAGTCGGAGGAGACTTTGAAGCTATAGATGAGGACAGGATCAAATATACCTGCTCAAAGTGCAAATATAAGTTCGTACACTATCTCAGCAAGAAAGCGCCAAGCGCATGCCCTTATTGCGGGATGCAGGTAATACTTAAATAATATATACTGGGCATAATCACCTGATCGTTCTGGAAACTTTGCAGAAACCGCAGCAAAAAGCTTAAATACTATCTTTTTCTCATTGAGATTATGGGAATGTTCAAGGATATGCTTAAATCTGATGAGACTCTTTTCAAGAATGCTGTCGCTCTTGACTATGATTTCATCCCTAAGATGATACCCTACAGGGAGACACAGCAGCAGTACATCGCATCCTGCATAAAGCCCTTGTTCCAGAACAGGAACGGCAAGAATGTGCTCGTCTACGGCCCTCCGGGGGTAGGGAAGAGCGTAGCTATCAAGCACATCCTGCAGGAGCTAGAGGAAGAGACCGAAGACATAGTCCCAGTATACATAAACTGCTGGCAGAAGAACACCAGCTATAAGATAATAATAGAGGTGTGCGAGGCTCTTGATTACAGGCTTACGCACAACAAGAAGACAGACGAGCTGCTCAAGATAATAAAGACACTTCTCAACAAGAAAGCAGTCGTGTTCGTGTTCGATGAGATAGACAAGGTAGAGGATTTTGATTTCTTATATTCCCTCCTTGAAGACATCTACAGGAAGACCATAATACTTATCACCAACTATCAGGAAGAGTTCATGAAGATGGACGACAGGATAAAATCAAGGCTCATCCCAGAGATGCTTGAGTTCAAGCCTTATAACATCAAAGAGATCTCAGGCATCATAAAGGAAAGGGTGAATTTTGCATTTATAGACAAGGTTTGGGAAGAGCCTGCCCTCAATGAAGTGTCAAAAAAGACATTTGAGGCTAAGGATGTCAGGATAGGGCTATACCTTCTCAGGGAATCAGGGAATATCGCGGAGGAAAGATCATCGAAGAAGATAACTTCTGAGCATGTCAACATTGCTGTATCAAAGATAGGTGATTTCTCCACAAAGAACAAGGACGAGCTTGATGAAGACCTGCAGAAGATACTTGAACTTGTGAAGGCGAATCCCAGCACTAAGATAGGCGACCTTTTCAAGATGTACCAGGAAAACGGAGGCCAGGCAGTATACAAGACGTTCCAGAGGAAGATAGCAAAGCTGGCTGAGAACAAGTTCATAACTACAAAGAAGATCACCGGCGGAGCAGAAGGCTCTACTACTATAATAGAGTTTGAGAAGAAGCTCACTGATTTCTAGAAATGTGCAGTTAGGAATATCAAGATATCTATGGCGGGCACTTAGCGCACATAGACCTGAAGAGGTTAGTGCTCAGATACCTGTCCCCTCTGTCCGGTAGGATGACGACAATATTGCCTTTCTTCATCTTGGAAGCGAGCTTCAAAGCTCCTGCAAATGCCGCTCCTGAAGACATCCCTACAAAAAGGCCTTCTTTGAGCGCAAGCTGTCTTGCAGTCTCGAAAGCCTCATCGTCATCTACATTTATCTTCTCATCATGCACCTTATCATCATAGATTAAAGGAACTATCGCCTCGCCCATATTCTTAAGCCCTTGCACCTTATGGCCGAGGACAGGCTCTACCCCTATGATCCTTATACAAGGGTTCTTTTCCTTTAGATACTTCCCTACACCCATCAGAGTGCCTGTAGTCCCCATGCCTGCGACAAAAGCATCAACCTTACCTTTAGCCTGTTCCCATATCTCAGGACCTGTGGTCTCGTAATGGGCAAGGATGTTTGCAGGGTTCTCGAACTGGTTAGGCATGTAATATTTATCAGGCTCAGCCTTGAGCATCTCGTGCGCTTTCATTATTGCGCCGTCAGTCTTCTTGCAGCCTTCAGTCAGCACGCATTCTGCGCCGAAAGCCTCGATCATCTTCCTTCTCTCCTCGCTTACGCAGGCAGGCATGACAAGCTTCACTTTATAGCCTTTAGCTGCGCCTATCATGGCTATAGCGATCCCTGTATTCCCTGATGTAGGCTCAAGTATTATCTTATCTTTAGTGAGCTT
>CAYNQH010000056.1:0-1147 GCA_964399255.1 uncultured Methanosarcinales archaeon
CCCATCTTCACTTCCAGATTGATAGGAATATGACTAGATCTGGAGAGACTTTCACAAGTCCATATGGTGTTAGTAGATCTTGGGAGGTAGATACTAGCTGTAGGATTTGTGACTATACCTACGATCCTATAAAGTTTATAGAGCAGATCCAGTCGGGGACTTTCACGGATGATTGCCATAGCGCATGCAGGGATCCTCCTTTTGAGATGGATCTTGCAGCAAGCTATACTGCAACAGAAAGAGTTGTTTATATAGATAACCCTGAGAGCCAGATCGTGAGGATTGCTCTAGCAGACACGAGCGATTTCAGCTCTTCTACTGTGGCAGTCAGCTCTGCTCAAGTAGTTGAGCTTTCAGTGCCTCCTGAAGTGAGGTTCGCAAGGGCTGAGACCTTATCAGGTGTCTCTGAGCCTTTCTTGGTTCAGAGCAGTCTAAGCCTGCCTACAGGCTACTCAGTAGAGAAGGCAGTTATAGAAGGCGACCTTATGACTAAAGGAAAAGTATCTTGGGGTGACAGCTATCTTGAAGGCAAAGTAGACCTTAAGAAAATAAAGCCTGATTGTGTAGACACAACGGATATTACCTTGACTGGGCCTAGCAAGTTTAAGGTATGCAATGGTGCAACAAAAGGAGATATATTCTCTACATCTGGAGGTCTTGAGATAGACCTTAATGGTGCTGAGGTAGGTTCTGTAACTATTGTTTCTAGCTTTGATCTAGAGAAAGAGTCTGCAAAGCTCGGAGAGACAGACTTAGGAGAGGTTACTAGAGATTATATAAACAATAAGACTCCAGAATTGCCTCTTAATGGGTTTATCAAGATAAAGAATGGCCATATAAAGAAAGCGCTTAATATATCAGCAGCAGAATTTGTCGAGATAAGCGGATGCACTTTTGATAGTGCTGATTTCGAATACTCTCTGATGGTGATAGCGATTAAGGCAGTTATAAAGGATAATGCATTTATAGGATCAGGAAATAATGCTATAGGATTAGGCGGAGGAGATAGCATCATTTCTGGAAATCTGATCAATGGGACCTATGGCCAGGGGATAGCTGTTTTAGGTTTTAACATTTCTGTGGAAGGAAACAGTATCCAAGGAGCTAATAAAGGGATAGGCCTTATAGGCTTCTGGCATAATGTCCA
>CAYNQH010000056.1:1157-6652 GCA_964399255.1 uncultured Methanosarcinales archaeon
GTCCAGAACAATACTATAAATGCAGACGAGGGGATAAGCGGTCTTTTCCTGAAGGACTCAGTGATATCAAACAATGATATATCTAGCACAATGAATATTATATGCTCAGATTCTAATGAGATCAAGAGCAATGTCCTTGAAGGTAGCATGGACCTTAGGAAATTTTTGAGCAACAAATGCAGCAAAGACAATATAATAGAGAAAAACTGCATAGCAAATGGGTCTATAATCATCATGGGAAAAAGCTATAAAGGAGACAACTCTTTTGTTGCTACAAAGGAATCTTGTAGGTTCTCAAACCCTCTTTTCTGGCAGCACCAATACAACATAGTCTATGACCTAACTGACCCTAAGCCTGCGAACAGCGTAGTGTTCATGAGCAACTTGCAGGATGCCAATGTCTGGAGCACAGGTCCGATGCAGATGATAGATGGGATGTACTATGTAGGGTTTGACAGCCTAACACCCGGAGAGAGGATATTCAACATAGAATATGATGTAGGGAGAACAGTAAAGTACTACGCCACCACCACACAAGGCCTTGAAGGTGATGTATATATCAACGGCCAGAAGGTAGGGTGCGAGAACGCTTACTACTTCCCTCCTTACTCTGCAAACTATAAGCTCGTGCTTGACGGTCAGGGTGAATTCTCCAGCGCAGGTACTTCAGGATTGCTTCCTGTTTGCAGCCAGCTCTGCTCTGAAGATAATCTGAACAGCAGGATAACCTGGAGCTCAGACGGAAGGCTTAACATCCCGAGCTCAGTATTTACAGGGCAGTGCTATGTGAACGGCACATTAGAGTTCGGATGCGATCTTGCAGGCAAGGATATCTTCCTTAGCGGAGGTTTTGACTGGTGGAAGGAGACCAAGAGGTTCTACGCCCAGGCTGCAGGAGGCTGCGGCTATACTGATGCGATGAAGTCAGAGTTTTACAGCTCTCCTCCGGAGCAGCAGGCATGGGGATCCTCTCTTGTATACAGGGAAGGAGGATTAGATCACTGGATAGATGTCAATCCTTGCCACCCTGATGTGATATTGGTGCAGAATGCGCATCAGATCATGCCTTCAGGGATAACAGGAGGTGATACCTGTGAAAGTTAATAAGCTTGAAAATTCAGAGATCATAGAGATCGGGCCTCAAGTAGGCCCTTTCTTAGGTGTTGTAGGGATGGTCCATGGAAATGAAACATGCGGTAGGCAGGTCATGGAGGAGTTCATAAGGGAATTCGAGCAATATCCCATGAAGAGAAGGATTAAGTTTATCTTTGCAAATCTTGCCGCGGAAAAATCAAACAAGAGGTTCATAGATTCGAACCTAAACCGGGTCTTTCCAGGCAGGATTGATGGGGATCTCGAAGAAAGGACTGCATATAGCTTAAGACCTCACCTGGCAGAATGCGCTTACGTCCTGGATATACATTCAATGTCTTATCCTACAAGGCCTTTTGCAGTGTCTTCTTTTGATTCCCGAGAGCAGGACAATCTTGTAGTAAGCACAGCTATGCCGAAATATATTATTGTAGGGGATAAAGTGACAAAAGGAGGGGGGCTTTGCGATTATGTCATCGCGAAAGGAGGGCTTGCTATTGCGATAGAAACCGGCCTGAACAGCAGTGAGGAATCTGTATTTTACTCAAGGATGGCATTGAACTCATTTTTTACGCATTTTGGCATCATTCCTGGGGCTAAAGTTTGTATGCTTGAGGACAAGTATCGGATGATAGAACAGATAAAACAGCCCTCACCTGATTTTGAGCCGGCCCTTCTTGAAAACTTTCAGTTTCTCCAAAGAGGAGAATCATACGGGAAGGACAATAGCCAAGAATACTCTCTTGAATATGATTGTTATGTAGGGCTGTTTTCAGACAAGATGGTCGAGGGAGATGTTTTTGTATCTATGGAAAAAGACAACAGGCTGTTATGAAGATGGTGCTTGAGATAAAACTTGAATCAGGAGATAGAGAATCTTTAAACAATGCATTATGCCATCTTACTAATTTCCTCTGCACAAGGAGGGGCATAGATGCCTCATCCAGGTTTGAGGATGATAAGACTGCTATCTTGTCTTCTGAACAGGAGATCCAGCAATCACATCGTTTTTTGAGGCAGAAATTATTTGTCAAGAAGCTGTTTTTTGAGAGTCAGGGAGTAGGCATGGATATAGAGAAATTTGAATGAGAGATACAAAGAGGTTTAAGCATGGTGAAGAAGACAGTGAAGCTACAGAGGGGCAAACATCGTGTCCCTAGCTGCTTTGAGCAGATGATAGAAGAGTTTGAGGAAGTTGATGGGATACAGAAAGTAATAGCAAAGGATTTTCACCATGTAAAGCATCCCGAGATGGGCTCTTGCAAGATAAAAGGGTATGATATCCCGGTGAACGCCTTGAAGGTCATGGCTATTGATGAGGGTTTTAAGCTTAACCTTTATGTCTATATAGACCCTAAACTAAGAAGATATGTAGAAGAGTATATCCAGAACTATAGGAACTGATAGTTTATTCTTTTTAACTTTTATTGTTTTTAACTTTTATTGTTTATTCTATCTTTTATTATATTGCTTTATATCTATCCTATTTATTCTGCCATTATTGTTATGTTGGCCCTGTATTCCTGAGACCTTGTCATCAATGGTATGGATCCTTTGAAGTACAGGCTCTCGTTGTACGTAGGGCTTAGGTAGCTGAAGATCCGGGCAAAGCTCTTCGTGAGCTCCTTGAACGATCCTGTGCCTGTCTGGTTGTATGTTGCATTCCCTACTCCGAGATATAGTGATGGATAGTTCTGGCCGTAGAAGTCCTCTCCTTTGATGCTTAGGTTCAACATGGTGTTTCCTGCGTTCCTTATGCCTAATGGGAATGCATCTGAAGAGTTCACTGTCCAGCCTGGCTCGCCTGCGAAAGTGATACTATATGATGTAAGTGTTACTGACCTGAGCTCCTCATATGTGAAGTAGGTCATGTTCATCGCATACGATGAGTCTGTGAGGTTCATGAAAACGCTGACGTTCCATTTGCCTGCTGTTCTCCAATAGTCCATGCTCCAGGCTGCGAAGCACTTGCTGTCCTGGACAGTGCCTGTAAGGTTGAATGTGGATATTCCTGCAGGATCATAGATGCTTACCAGGCAGTCATCTACCTTGGTGGTATTTGTAAAGCTGATAGTGATATTTGCAGAGACATTGCTTGCCTCTATAGGCAGCATCTGCGTTCCTATGGTAAACTCATCATCATCAGGCTGTATGTCTATCGAGGTGATGTTAAGGCCTAGATAGGCTACAGTGAAGTTGCCTGTTACAGGTGTCGCATACAGGCTGTCTGTGTCATTGGCATATATTGTATAATAATATGTTCCGGTGCCTGCTGTGCTGTATATATAAGAATAGACATCTCCTGAACTATGGCTCATGGTGTAGTTTGTGCCATTGATGCTTACCCAGACTCTGCTTATATTCTTCTCGTCAGTTACGTTTGCGGTTAGGTTTATGCTGCTGCCTGCGTTGACTGGGTCTGGATAGTCATACACATAGTTGATCACAGGCGCTACTGGCGCTCCGCTGTTGTTGATCGTGAACACCCTATCAGACTTGTCTGTTGAGTTGATATAAGGATCAGATGCCGTTACCCTGATTAAGTATAATTCTCCATCTGAAACAGTTGTTGTGTCCCATTCATAGCTCTTCTGGGCAAGCCCTGATGCCAATGGGCTCCAGACTGTGCCGTTATTGTTAGAGTATTCTAAGTAGTATGTAAGGTTATCCCCATTTGGATCATATGCTGTCCAGTTGATAGTCCTGTTGCCATACCAATACTCTCCGCCGTTTGGAGAGGTCACATTGACTACTGGCTTTCCATTTACAAAGAAGTTTCTTCTGGTTATCTCTGCGCTGTTCTGGCTGTTGTAAAGGATGATGGTCCAGTTGCCATACTTTGCTGAGCTGTTGAGGTAGAGGCTGTTGAAAGCCTGGTCATTGCTGTCTACATCTATGTCTGTCGCAGTCTTTATGATAGTGGAATTGCTGTCTATCCAGCTGAAGTCAACCTTGCTCATCGTAAGGCCATATGCTCCAGCATATACTGTCTGGCCTGGTGAGAACACCCTTGATACAAGGGTATGGCCCGAGTCCTTGAATGTTACCAATATCTGTGCAGTGGTGTTGTCCTGTATCATATCATATCTTCTTGGATCTAGCGAAGAGTTGGCGTATATGGTTGTAGTATCAACAGTATCTACCAGAGCCTGAGGGTCTATCACTACTTTTACTATGATATCTTTATGGCCTCCGAATGGTGCAAGCATTCCTGTATCTGGATTGCCATCATTGTCTGAGTCATTCAATGGTGTTACATAGTCAGGCTCGAAAAGCTCTACATCCCATCCTTCGCTTGAACTGAAGGTTATATCTATCGTGTCTGACATGTTCCAGTTGTTCTCTACCTGATGGGCATAGAACACTACCTGGCCGAGGCCTCCTTCACTTACCCTTGGAGGCCTTATCACTATCCTATTGTCTACTGTAGTTATATCATATACTGTCCCTACATTGTTTGTGTTGAAAGAGTCTGCTGTTATGGACAGCTTGTCTACTGTCCCTATAGTTGCGCTTCCAGGCACATACATCCTTACGATTATATCCTTGCTCGTCTTGGCAGCTAGGGGTATATCTGGATAGGATTGTCCGCCTGTATTGGTCAGTATGCTCCTGCTGGAATTGTAGAACACTATAGGCCAGCTGTGGTTTGATGAGGCAATCAGGTCGATTATATCATTTGAGTTGTCATTGTTCATAACAGTATGCCAGTACTCTATGAACGTTCCGTTGGTTATCCTGCCTGTCCTGCTAGGCATTATGACTATCTCTCCTGCTGCAGTTGTGACTGTCACATAATCGCTTAGATTCAAATCATTGCTTGATATGGCATATACGCTTGTTGTATCCAGGTCTCCGTCACTTGCGCCTTGCTTTATCTTTATCCTTAAGGTTATGGTAATGTTATCTCCAGCTCCAAGACTTCCTACATCTACCTTGCTGTCTCCATCAGTGTCTGTCAGAGGAGCCATGTTAGCGTAGAATAATGCTGCTTCCCAACCGACTCTTGTTCCAGAGGTTATCACATCGATCACATCAGGCAAGTTTCCATTATTTTCTATCGTATGGTTATAGTAGACATAGCTGCCTTTCAGTCCGCCTCCATACTCATCGTCATAGATGTCTACACCAACAATCATCGTGTCGACAAGGCCCATGTTATCCTCTATATCATTAGGCAGGTCGTTTCCTCCACCTCTTGCCATGGAGACATGGAACATAAGCGCAGTTCCAGGATCTACTCCTAGCGAGGTCCATAATACCCTACTCTCAAGTTCTATTCCTGGCGAGGTTCCTCCAAGGATGCCTGCTTCCAGAGCTGTTGCAGGGCATGTCACGCTTCCAGGCATATCAACACCATCTCCGGTCAGTTTGTCTGCACCTGAAACATTGACAGGGGTGTA
>CAYNQH010000057.1:0-3512 GCA_964399255.1 uncultured Methanosarcinales archaeon
AGCGCGCCTAACCAGCCTTCAAACTTCAAGATACAGGACTCGCCTACTACCTGGGACGGAATATTCCCTATAGACACCCATAATGTTACCCCTGCAATAAACTGGACTGTCTCAGACAATGATACAGACCCTCTCTCAGTATATGTATGCGTAGCAAACACAAGCGCTCAAAGAGATGCCAACAACTGCACTGCATTCTACACATTCACATCAGGCACTAATATTGTCATAAGCTCAGGGCTTGACTACAACGGCACATCCAGGACATTCTATGTAAGGCTTACACCATATGATGGACTTTTGAACGGCTCCTATCTTGACACAAGCTTTGCGATAATAAACAGCCTTCCTACACTGCCTAATAACCTGACACCTACGACAACCCATAACCCTTACCCTACATTAAGCTGGGCAGTGAAAGATACTGATGATGGCTCAGTAGACCATTGGCCTGCTGACACGATAACAAATTACATAATGGTAGATTCCTCGCCTACATGCGGCTCAGGAGCTACATGGAGCAACTCAGGATTAAATCTCAACAATTCAGAGACAATAAACACCGGGTTGCCATGGGGCGCGCCAGGACCAGTATGGGCCAATAATACTTATTGCATAGTCGTCTGGGCAGATGACAGCCATTATGGAGGCAAAGGGTCTAACCTGACCCAGAACCTGAGATTGTATGATTATCTTCCTGATATAACAGATGTCGAGATAACCGATGCAGGCTCGGGATATTCAAGCTGTTTCAGCTCCTCATGTGTCATAAACCCAGTTGAGCATAACTATTCAAGGATTGCAGTGAGAGTGAATACTACAGATACAGACAATGACTGCAATGAATCTGCACCAAACGGAAAGACTTACATCTACCTCTGCCTTAATACAATAAGTTGCTCTCCTCCAGGGAATTTCAGCTGGCAGGTTGACAAGGTAAAAAGGATAGGTTCAAACTGTGTCTATACCTTTACTACAAACAAGACAACAGGTACTACACCTTTCTATATCGCTCCTAACGCAAACTATAAATGGTATGTGAATGCCTCAAGCCAGGCAGGAGCCAGGACCTCAGACACCCAAAACAGAGATAATTGGGAATATAACGGGCTGACAGCAGTAAGCTATCCTCCTATAATCTATCTGGGTGACGGCTATACAGACCTCGGCCAGTGGAACAACGGAACCAATCTTTCCATATTGAGGAACTGGGGCAACCTAGAGCTGAACTCAAGCTGGAACTCCTCTGATCCAAAGTCCACTACAGACACATGGAACCTGAACAGCACAGACATGCAGCTTGATGATGACAGCTCATACAACGATGATAATAATGGAGCCATCCCTGCAGTATATCTGAATGCTACATTGAAGAAGTTCCAGGCAGCATCAGGCCTCCAGAGATGCGACGTATTCACATGCGACTCGGCTATCCTGAATGAGACATTGAACACCTATTACCATATAGCACCTCCTATCGGCCTGCAGGCAGGAACCTATAATTCCACAATAACCATAGTGCTTACACCAAGATAAGATGAAAAGAACCATTATAATCATCCTGGCAGTTCTTCTAATTGTACAGGCAGTCAATGCAGGCGTGACTAATCCTCTCCCTTCTGAGATAGAGCTCCTTAAGGGAGAATCAGCAAGGTTCAAGTTCCAGATACAGGCAATCGCAGATCCTGAGACAGTAATATGCAGCATGAGCCTTGATGATTCGACTAATCTGATAATATCATTTGACGAGGATGAGGTGCTGGTTGAAGGCGGCACGATAAAAGAGGTCTATGGCACTGTGACCGCGCCAAGAGGCCTTACATACGGCAACTACAGCGGATCTTTCTGCATATCCTGCGACAGGACAGAAGGCGCTCCAGGAGTATCTGTCAAGATAAACACATGCGACCTGCCTATAAATGTCGCAGTCGTAAAGCAGAGGACAAGGCAGAACATGAACATACCTGAAAAGCCTTTCCCCATACTCCTTGCAGCATTCATAGCTGCGATAGCAGTCATAGTCCTGCTTCTCATGATAATACTTCTCCTAATTCTAAAGAGAAAGAAGGACAAGAAGGAAGAGCAGGAAAAGCCCCATAAGCATAAGAAAAGCAGGGCTAAGAAGTAAGATTATCCAAGGTATAGTTATCGGTATCCACAATGGGAAAAGATTCATTCAACCTAGTAATATTCATACTCTCCATCCTGCTAATCATCATCGGATTGGTAGAGCCCACTATAATCAGCATGGTGGTAAACTCTCAAGGAAAGCTCTTTGTGCAGGATCTGCCCCCAGTAATATATCCTATAGCTAATATCATAGCGAACGAGACAGATCTTGTCAGCATCATCGCAAGTGCCTATGATCCCAATGGGAATGCAGTCACAATAAACTTCAGTGCGCCTTTCAATTCTTCAGGGCAGTGGAAGACTACCTTCCAGGATTCAGGCACATATAGCATAATAGTCTCTGCTTCTGATGGTACACAGATAAGCTACAGGACAGTCATGGTCACTATCCTCGAGGTAGAAGATATAGACAATGATGGCCTTCCTAACGCAAATGACTACCTCTGGGGGTATTCTCCTGACCTTCTGAGCAGCACAATGAACATAAACATCTCTGTTAACGGCACGTTCAACCTATCTCAATATTTTGAAGGCAACCTTTCTACGGTAATAAGAGACGGCAGCAAGCCTATAGCAGAGTTTGTATTCACCTACAACCCCTGTACATTGATACTATGGAATGTCTCCCTTGAGAAGCAGGCTCCAGGAAGCATCTTAGGATCCATCTTTGTGAAAGGTATAAACTCTTCGTGCATAGTCAACAATAAGACGATCTATCTGGATAATATCGATGCCAGCTCAGACAAGGTATGCGTAAAGGATATGGAGATCAATAACATAAGCGAGATAAGCGCAGCCTGCACCGGGACGAATGAGCACCTTATAAGATGCGATAATCTCCTTCAGTCAGGATATAGATGCTGGGAATACAGCGGGAGATATAATATCTCAGGAGTCAGGAACTCCGGCGCTATAGAATATTTCTGCACAGAGAACTGGGCCTGCACCAGCTGGTCAGGCTGCAACGGAGGGCACCAGACAAGAACCTGCATAGACACTAATGACTGCGGGACATCATACAGCAAGCCATCAGAATCACAGAGCTGTTCAATAACCACTCCACCTCCTGCATGCAGCTCAGAATGGTCTTGCACAGCATGGCAGCCTGAACCATGTCCTGTATCAGGCATGCAGACCAGGTCATGCACAGACCTTAACAGCTGCGGAGATGATTCATCAAAACCTGCAGAGGCGCAATCCTGCACATATATCCCCACATGCTCTGATGGCCTAAAGAACCAGGGAGAATCAGAAGTAGACTGCGGAGGACCATGCGATGCCTGTGAGACCTGCTCAGACGGCATAAAGAACCAAGCAGAAACAGGAATAGACTGCGGAGGACCATGCGATGCCTGTGAGACCTGCTCAGACGGCATAAAGAA
>CAYNQH010000057.1:3612-3864 GCA_964399255.1 uncultured Methanosarcinales archaeon
CCAAGCAGAAACAGGAATAGACTGCGGAGGGCCTTGTGAAGACTGTAAGGAATGCACCTCAAACAGCGACTGTGCGGAGGGCGAAGAATGCTATTCTGGACAGTGTGTAAAGATAGCAGAAGAAGTCATAGAGAAGCCTACTGAGCTTGAAGAGGTAAATCTTGAAGATGTGAATGTCAACAACGTGTTCAGCTGCACTCCAGGAACTTCAGTTATCGAAGAAGAGAAGCTCATCGACCTGAAGGAATACAA
>CAYNQH010000057.1:3874-6641 GCA_964399255.1 uncultured Methanosarcinales archaeon
CTATGGGAAGAACGAGACATATGAAATAGGGCTAGACATCCCGGAGGATATGGAGCTAGTCATACCCCCTTTCAATGTAAACTGTTCAGGCAGAGACAGCGTGATAACCCATATTGCAGTGCCTGATAATTTTGTCGACATTCAGGTGCTGAAGTGCAGAGGGGGAAGATGCGGGACAGAGGTTATAAGGACAATAACACAGGTAGGATGTGAGGGAGAGGTAATAAAGGAAGAGTCAAGGATAGTCAAGAAAGTAAGTGAATTCCCTGTAGATGTAAAGAGGGTAGATTCAAGCGTGATAGAAGACAAGGAGATGAAGAGCGGAGATTATTCAATAAGCTTCGGAGAAGATGTAAAGGATGCCAGGCTGAGCATGGAGATGGTAGATGAGATAGAAGCCCCGCTTAATGACCAGGCGAGGATAGTTGGCACCCCTATAGTGATCAAGCTTAATGCAACAGGGAAGGTAAGCAGTCTGCCTATAAACATAACAATGCCCTATACTGACGGAGAGGATGAGATAATCTCAATATTCGCATATTTCAAGGATGAGAATAATGATACGAGATGGGAGATAATAGGCGGAGAAGTCGACAAGGATACAAAGACTGTAAAGGCAGACATAGACTTCACAAAATATGCAGGGACAAAAGCAGAGATAGTCCTCGGGCCTATAGGCCTAGTATGCCCTTACTGTTTCACATCAAAATTCGAGAACTTGTTCACCCCAGAACCTGACTCAAAGAATGCTGTAGTGCTTGTACACGGTCTCTTTGCGACTCCTGAGATATGGGATGATGCAGTAGGGGACATAAAAGAGACAAACCAGCCATGGCAGCTCTGGACATTGGTATATCCTACTGGAAAATCTATTGAGGAGAATGCAGCAGAGTTCGCAGAGCAGCTTGAGCAGAACTCAGGAAGGTACAACACACTATACCTCATAGGACACTCTCTTGGAGGCATAATAATACAGAAAGCCCTCCAGATAGGCTACATTAAAGGGTACTCATTTGTAGGCAAGGTAAAGGTAGTCATAACAGTAGGGACCCCTAACGATGGTTCTCCAGTAGCCTTGTTCATAAAAGATCTCATAAACAAGTTCGTCAACTTCGAGCTCCAAGGAGCGTTTACACTTCACCCTGACATAAATGACCAGCTCATAACAGGGATGAACATACCTAAGATACCCGGTATAGAGTATCATGTGATTGCAGGAACAAAAGGATACGACTATCTTGGGCTTAAGATAACAGACCAGTTCTTCAAAAATCAGACAAATGATGGTATGGTCTCTATTAGAAGCGCACAGCACATCGGCGATGATTATCATACAAAAGAATGTGAAGATTTCTGGCCTAGATATACTGTCCACCAGGACTTGCCTTCAGACCAGCTTGTCAGGGAGACCGTGGAAAAGATAATAGCAAAGGCTGCAAAAGAGAAGATGAGACAGGCAGAGTTAGAAAAGCCGATCTTAGGGTATAGCAACTATTATCAGCTGGTTACCACCAACTGCTCCCCAGAAGACCAATACATAGTTATAGGAAGAAGGGTAACAGAGAAGAAAGCGCAGGAAGAGTTCTTATGCTCTTGTGGAAACGGCGTATGCGCAGGGATAGAGACGCCTACAATCTGTCCGGAAGACTGCGCTGAAAAGCTGCCATTCTACAATGACCAGAAAAAGATGATACCTATAATCATCCTGATGGCATTACTGCTGCTTCTGATCCTCCTAAGAAGAAAGACATTCACAGATTATCAGACAGCCAGGAAGATCATAAGAAACAATGAGAGAAGAATCTACAAGAAGATGTTCATGCTTGAAGAGAGCTACAATAAGATCCCTGAGAAAGAAAGGAAAGGCCTTCACCCTATAAGGTTCAGCCCTGGAATAATCGACAGGCAGGTTATGAAGACCATCAAAGATGAGAAGATAGATCCCGAACTTACTAAGCTGATCCTAGCTGCAAACAAGAACATACTTTCAAGGGTGATAACCTCCAGGAGGATAGGTAAATCACTCAGAAGTAGATTCACGAGGATAAGGTTCATCGATCCATTTAAAAACAGAAAGGTTTAAATACGACTTTAAGTTGTTTTTATGAAAAAGATGGTGTTCGCATTTGATTCACTTTTTGTCTATGGCGTGCTTAAGATCGCCAACCTATTTGTAGCTATTGCTGCAATGATCCTTCTTTTCAGGCTTCTTGCCTTGACCAAGACAGGCAAAGAGAGGTTGCCTTGGATAATACTATCAGTATCTGCCATCTCTTTCGCTCTTCAAGAACTTTATGGTGCATTGAAAGGGTTTGGGATATGGAGCCTACATTATGAGCCTTTATTCCTCTTCGAGTTCATAGTTGCAGCAGCATTCACATATGCGATGATCCTAAAGATGAGAGGTGCAAGCCATACAAAATGAGCTTCTTCGGCACTAACGCATTTGAGGTAATATTCAACTTCCTGGATATCATAATATTCATAGCTGCGCTGATCGTAGCCCTTGAGCTATTTAAGGCAGTCAAGAAAGAAGAAGAGATAAAGCCTTGGAAGATGCTATTCTATGCGCTTATAGCATATGGGCTTAAAAAGGCAGCATTTGTCTTTGAAGCAGGTTTCGGGATAATACTTGTCCATGAGACGATATTTGAGTTCATAATTGCCGGCCTGTTCGTTTATGCTGTGCTCCTGCAGACAGAATTTGTCCTAAAAAATAAGAAGTAAAGTGAAAATGTTCAAGAATAAAAGAGGGATATCACCGTTA
>CAYNQH010000058.1:0-6535 GCA_964399255.1 uncultured Methanosarcinales archaeon
AATAACCGAATGAAAATGAAGGGTCGGACACTGAGCTCACTTGCGGAATTTTCTGCAGAGCTGCCTCATATTCCTTGTATTTTGCAAGTAATCCGGGATTGTTCTCCGCAGCTGTTTTAAAATAATCGTCCGGTGACTGGGCAAAGCTAAGTAAACCAGCCGCCAGGAATAATAATATTATTGCCAAATATCTCTTCATGATTGTAATTTTTTTAGTTTATGCTCTTCACGCATGCAATAGAGTGTTGGAACAACATAGTAGGTTATTGCAGCTATGATCATAATGATCCAGAAATAAAGAGGGTTGATAAGCCCTAAAATGAGCATTATGAAAGCAGAGAATACAATAACCGCAGATATTATAGCCAGAGCTTGTATTCGGTCCATGAAAGCATATGGGAAGTCTTTTTTTATAATTCTTTACCAAAAAATTTATATACTTGAAAATATATAATCTAGTGTTGGGGGAACAAGATGCAAAACCTCAGAGAGCTGCAGAGGGAGGCAGCCTTGGAAAGGAGGATAGCTTATCTAGAGAAATATGGCTCTATAAGAGACATTTCTGAAGAATTTGCCAAGATGGACCTTACTCCCTTTGTGCAGCCAAGGATAAAAAGAAGGTAGACTGGGCCGAAAGCCTTTTGATGACTTAGTTTCTTTAGAGATAGATTTATAAATAATCCATGTCTGATTCTGTACTTATACAAATAAGATAGATAAAAGACAAAGATAGAAAACAGACCGATAAGGGGGTGTAAGTATGAAATATGATTTTTTAGTCTTTTTGATGGTGGCGGTTATATCTTTAAGCGTCGCCCTGGCTGGCTGCGACAGCGGGCCATCACCAGACATAAAGCCGGTAAGCCCTGCAATGCAGGATGATTCAGGGTCAGATATACCCTCTAATGCACAGGATGCGGCTGGAACTGAGGGCTCGGATTCAGGAGATCAGGAAGAGTCAAGTGCTGCACCTGCTTCTGATGGTTCCAGATCATTAAAGGATATAATAGCATCAAAGCCTGCTTCTTTCAAGGTTACATATAAGATGTCAACAACTGCCCAAGGCACTACAACTTCTGGAGAGATGACCATGGCAGTAAATGGAGAGGATATCAAGATCCAGTCTGTTTCAGAGGTCGATGGCCAGTCTTCTGAATCTACAACCTACTTTGTCAAAGGTGAGGTTACAGTATGCACAGACCAGTCTGGCTGCATAAAGATGCCTGGAGCAGACTCTTCAGGAAAGGGTGTAATGGACAAGCAGGCAGAAGTCGAGTCAAACATTGACTCTTATGATATCATGAGCACAGGATCGAGGAAGATTGCAGGAGCAGATGCTGTATGCTTCTCTATCAAGGAGCAGAATGCAGAGTACTGCTACTCAAAGAAAGAAGGCGTCCCTCTGTTTGTCTCTATAGACACGTCTGATGTTAAGAGCGTTATGGAAGCTAAGAGCTATACTACCTCAGTGCCTTCCTCAGAATTTGATGTGCCTGAAGCACAGGACATTTCAGACATGCTTCCGCCAGGATATGATCTCCCTGATATGGGATGATTTTTCTTTTTTTTTCTTTTCCTTCTTTGGCACCATTTATTTAGGCTATTCAGAAAGGCTGTCTTAGCTCTTTGACAGCTCCTATTACATTTAATTCATACCTGCAGTTTACAGGACCTTTCTTGTTGTATTGCATCTTAAGGTCTGATTCAAGCCTTTTGACTATATGTATAGCTCCCTTTATCCAGTATCCTATGATCTTGCAGTTGTTCAGGGAGAGGTCAGGAAAATCTGACAGCTCAAATACCACCCTGTTGTTATTGTTGAAAGATTCAACCTTCATAACGCTCGGCCTGTACATAAATCCCCAAAGGTTTGCTGTTGCATTCTCTATCAGCTGAGGATCGCTCACTAAGTAATCATTCTTGTAGATCTTATGGGCCTTGTTGAAATCTTCCCAAGCTGATTGGTATCCTATATCATCACAGGCCTTATCAATGCTCCATCCTTTTGCTTTCATCATCCTCTTTACGATTTCATCAAGGACTCCTGAAAATGCAGGGTAAACAATCCAGCCCCTTTCAGGGCTTAGGTCTATGCTTTTCTGCTTCTCAGTATTATAACCAGAAACTCCTTCAATAATCTTTTCTTCAAAGAAATATGGCCAGAACTGCTTGTCAAGCGTTATCAGGATAGACTTTCTTGCTTCAGTCCTTGCTTTGCTCTCTTCTGAATTAGGATCCTTTGCTCTTCTTTTTACATTTGGATCTAAAAGTTTCCGCCTCATGCCAAGATTGTTAGATGCATATGAGAGCAGCCCTCTCATGACAGCTCCGCTCACTTCACTCTGTACCATTCTCTCAAACCCCCTAAGATATGCCTAAATATTACAGAACCCCTTTTTTTTGATCATGAAGTCTTTTCTTAGATATAAGATTTACTGTTTCTTCCCTGCCAGATATCTTGCTGCTTTTATAAGGGCCATACATCCCTGGCCTGCGGCGATCACATATTGGTATTCATGGCCTGAAGCACAGTCCCCTGCTGCGAATATGCCTGGTACAGAGGTATGGCCTGTACAATCTATGATTATATGACCATGCTCGTCTATCTTCAGGAGATCCTTGACAAACTCGGTATTAGGCATCCTGCCTGCCTCTATGATTATACCTTTTACAGGAAGTTCTTTTACCTTCCTATCCTGCTCTATCTTTATCCCTGTGACAAACCTATCTCCTATTATCTCAATGATTTTAGTCTTGTGATAAGATTCCACTTTTGGATTGTCTTCTATCTTCTCCTTGAGGTATGCCTGCGCCCTGAAGCTAGGCTCGAAATCTATAATGCTTATCTTCTTCGCTATGTTAAGCATGAAATCCGCGCCTTCCATAGCAGCATCTCCTCCGCCGATGATGGCGACCTCCTGGTCCTGGAATAACGGCCCGTCGCATATTGAGCAGTATGCTACGCCTTTGTTTGCGAACTTTTCCTCTCCAGGAACTCCGAGCTTCCTCGCCCTTGCGCCTGTAGTGATTATTATGCTCCTTGAAAGGTATTCCTGCTTGTCTGTTATGACCTTGAAATCATCTCCCTCTTTCTCTACCCTGCTGACCTTCTCGAGCTTAACCTTGACATTGTTGAACTTCATCTGCTCATCCATTATCTTAGCAAAGCCTGCGCCTGTGGTCTCTATAATGCCCGGATAGTTGAGGACTTCTCCTGAGAGGAGGAACTGGCCTCCGAAGTCTGCCGAGATTATCTCAAACTGCATCCTCTTCCTTGAGGCGTATATCGCTGCGGTAAGCCCTGCAATACCTGCGCCTATTATGATAGTGTCGTACATAACTTTTATTCTAGAACCAGATTATAAATATCTTTCTATTGCCCTGCTATTCGCTGTTGTCACAGATGTTATTGCCGTCCTTATCGACATAGAGGCCGCAAGAGCCAGGATATGTGTCATTTACCATGCCTCTAGGGCATTCAGTCTCATCTTGGTAGCTCTCGGCACTATCGATGCCAGGCTCTTCAGAGCAGGACACTATAATAAGCCCTATGAGGATGATCATCAGGATAGTTGATTTCATATTGACAGATAATATAAAAATTAAAAAAAAGAATTAGAAGTTCTTACTTCTTCTTTTTAGCAACCTTCTTCTTGGCTACTTTCTTCTTAGCGGTCTTCTTTGCTTTCTTCTTGCTGCCGCCTCGTGCCATCTTTGCTCTTGAGGTGTTGCCTTTCTTATCTATGAAGTAGAGGAAACCTTTCTCTCTCTTGATCCCGCACTTATGTACGACCTCTTGCTTCTTGCTGGTCTTAACTCCTTTCCTTGCCATCTGGCATCTTGCTGCATTGCCGTTTTTGTCGACAAAGTAGAGATAGCCAGGTTCTCTCTTAATTCCGCATTTGCATAAAACTTCTGCCATTTTTTATACCTCTTTTAATTTTTTATATTGATTTACCGAGGAGATATATAAATTTATCTTAATTGCAGAATAATATTCCGAGGGTGAAGGGCAAAAAGCATATTGATCCTAAAAACCAAGCTGGTTCTTCTCCCTCTCCCAGAATGACTCTATCGACTCCCTCCCTTGGGAGTATGACTTTTCTGTGAAGAATTCATCACCGAAAGGTTCTCCTAATGCAGTGTATACCTCTTTCATCGATCCTTTATCTATCTCTCCTCTGCTGTTCACTATGATCTCCGGAGGGATGCTGTCTATATCTGCATCCTCTAGACATCCTTCTTCTATGAGATGTATCATATGCTCTGCGCTGCAGGTGTATAGCCTGTTAGAATCATCAAAAAGGCAGTCATAGCCGAGAAGCTCTTTAGGCACACCATCCCTGATGTCATCCCCATTATAAGAGCCCATTATGAACCATATGGCAAGGAGATCGGACTGCCTAGTGCAATCATGTCCTTTTAGGCGCACACCAGGATCAGAATGGGTGTCATAATAATGCCCGCAGGGAGGGTCGTTAGAGAAAATTTTATGGGCTATGATAAAACCTTCAAGTCCAGGAAGAGGTTGCTGTATCGGTGCCATAAATATTCCTCTCAGATTAGATAAAAAAGAAATATATTTTCAATCGTTATCTACTCTTGGAGCGAGGATGAAGCTGAGCATGACCCTGTCTACTACCTTGTATTCTATCTTCAATGGGTAGTCTTTTGCGAAGTTTATCACGACATTGTCTGAAAGCTTCGAGCCGCTGATCATCTTCTTGAGATACTCAATAGAATATTTAGCCTTGATCTTGTCTTCGCCAGTCATCTTTATCCTGGTATCATCTCCCTGAGGGATCTCGATCTTTGCCTGGCTTAGGTCCCCTTCTGCGCTGACAGTCATCTTGGAAGGCTCTGCCATGAAGCTGACACTCTCTCCCACTATATCTACATCTTCTATCGCGTCGTTAAGGACTGAAGAACGTGTGTTCACAGAAAGTGGGAACTTAAGGTCAGGTATCTTCTGGTCCTTCTCTTCCATCTCTATTATAGGAAGCGAGAAAGTCCTTGTCGCATTGCTCTTCAATGTCACCTTAAGCTTGTTCTCAGGTGTCATCTCCAATGTGAGAACATCGTTAGGCTTTATCCTCCTTAGGATCTGCTTGAAGTTGCTTAGATTTATCGCAAGGCTGAAATTGCCCTTTACATAATACTCTGAGAACGCTGAGCTTAAAAGCTTGAATATGACCATAGCCACGTTGGCAGGGTCCATAGCCACTAGCTCTAGGCCTTCTGAAGAAATCTTGAAACGTGCCTCATTTACAAGGTCTGAAATGATCGAAATGCTCTCTTTTAGATATTTTGGTTCTGCTAGACTTATCTTCATCACTATACCCCCTAAGTAGTACATAGAGCGCACTTATTTATATTCTTTGCGGTTTTCTAGCCTATATTCAGCCTGGCTCCATCCCCCATGATATGGAGGTTCTGGCCTATTACATACCCTTCTTCTTTTGCCAGCTCAGCCATGGCAGATGCAATCTTTGCATCGACATGAGCGGGTATTATATGCTTAGGCCTGACCATATTTATCAGATCCCTCTGGTCTTCTTTAGAAGCATGCCCTGATACATGGATGTCATTGAATATCCTTACGCCTTTGCTCTTGAGCCTGTTCTCAAGCTCTTCCCTTGCAGCATAGTTTATAGGCGTGGGTATTATAGTGCATGAGAATATGATGTTATCTCCCTGCTTGAAGTCGAAAGGCAGCAGGTTGTTGGCCATCTTAGACAGGACTGCCTTCTGCTCGCCCTGATGTCCTGTTACTACGAAAAGATATTTGCTCTCCTTACCTCTGAACTGCTTTAGCTTTTTCCTTATCTGGCTGCTATACTTGACTATCTCTGCCTCTTTTGAGAACTTGGCTATACCCACCTCTTCAGCAGCAGTCGCGTACTTAGCAAGGCTCCTTCCGAGGAAGACTATCTTCCTGTTAAGCTTCTGGCCGTATTTTATTATAGAGCTAAGCCTTGCGATATGGGAAGAGAAAGTAGTCACTATGACAGCCTTCCCCTTGTTTTCCACACCTAGCATCACATCCTTGAGCATCTCAGAAGCTACCTTTTCCGAAGGGGTCTTCATAGCCTTGCCTGCATAGATTGAATCTATTATGAGGCATGCTACATTCTTGCCCTTAAGCTCTTTCAGCCTTTTGTAGTTCGGCTTCTGTCCCAGGACAGGAGAATCGTCGAACTTGAAGTCATTCGCATACAGCACGATACCATATTTGGTGTGTATAGCTACCATCACTGTCTGTGGTGTCGAGTGGGTCATGTAGACGAATTCTATGGTTATATTATCAGAAAGCTTCAGCGATGAGTTAGGATTCAGCGTCTTTATCTTGTTCTTGAAGCTTATCTTCTCGTCCTTTAGTATTGTAGCAAGGACCGCTTTTGTAAATGGGGTGCATATCACCGGAGCGTCGAACTTCTTGCCTATGAATGGGATAGCGCCGATATGGTCAAGGTGGGCGTGGGAGGGTATTATCGCTATTACTTTGTTCCTCCTGTCTTCTATGATTGTTATGTCA
>CAYNQH010000059.1:0-6416 GCA_964399255.1 uncultured Methanosarcinales archaeon
CCGGACTGACTACTACTTCTTCTTGGGCGCGGCCTTCTTCTTGGGCGCGGCCTTAGCCTCGCCCTCAACCTTCGCAGCCGAGTCCTTCTGGTCTAAATCTTCATTTTCCTTCTTTTTGGCTGTCATTTTTCACCTCTTCAGTCTTGTTCCTACAGATGAACTTGATGGAAGTATTGCTTATTATAGGGAATATCGCCTGGCATAAGGTCATATTTCCCTGCTGAGCGCAAGCAAGCTGGGTCATATTCTCATAAGAGTCGTTGAGCTTTGAAGTCCATCTGCATTCTGCAGTCTGGTTGACAGTAAGGGTCACTCCTGCCATAGAAAGGTTGAAGTTAAGGGTATCGTTCCCTCTTAATACCCCCTTAGTAAAGTTAAGGTTTATGCTTGAAAGCCTGGACCTTATGACTCCCGAATCATTGACTACCACCTCGCTCTTATTCGAGAGCGCTATGTTAAGGGTATAGTTGCCAAGATCTTTTGATGTGTCTGTGGACAACGAGTATCTTGATACATCAACAAGCGCTGAGCATCTGTAGTTACCAAGTTCAAGCCTTTGTGACAGCTCGCATTCGCTGAAAAGTCCGGTCATGTCCTCGAAATCAGAGCCTGCATTCGAGAACCTGCAGAATCTCTCCTCATTGAGGTAAAGGTCCAGCCTTACTGCGCTAGTATTGACCCTTATGTCTATACCCCTCTTAGCTATAGATCCTGCAACCTCTATCTTGCCTGGACCGGTTATGTTATAGAACCTTGAGGGGGTTCCTATTATCTCCATCTTGTTCGAAGGGATAAAGCTGGCATGATACTCTTCAAACTCTGAAGGATTGTCTGCGCATCTTATGAACACCTGCGCACCTGAATCTACGGTAGGTATCTTGCCTATGCATTCATAGCTTCCCCCTGCGATAGGGACTATGTCATAAGGAGAGGTTACACAGTCGAAAGTGCCTGTCATGTTTGAATAGTCTTCAGACTCATTTGAGAACCTGCACACGCTCGGCTCATTCATGTAGAGGGTGAGTTCTACCTCATTCACAGCATAGCTTATCAAGGTCATATTGGCAGGGAATGTCCTCAGGATATATGGAGGGTAAGTGTCCTGAGCTGTCCTGTTTATGTCCACCTTTATGAAAAACTCCTGATCGTTCTCATTTCCCGCCTTGTCTACACAATGGACGAATATATAGTAGCCTCCCCCATACATCTGTTTGAGGATCTTCTCTATCACCGCTATCAGCTGAGGAGAGAACACCTTTATCAGCCCTATAGCATTAGTGACATAAGGCTTTATCTTAGCGATCACATCCTTGCCTGTCTGCTGCTCGTAGAGATCGTTTATATCCTTGAACTCTTCTTCATACTTCTCAAATACCCTTTCAGGGTCAGAGAGTATCCTTGAGATGTCGCCTTCTGTAGTTATATTGAATATCGCAAGCAATGATTCCGGGATCTTAAGCTCAGGAGGTATCCTTATAGAAAGATTATGTGTTGTGCTGAAGCTCTCATCGCCGAACCAGTATGAAGGCAGGGCTGCATAGTCAAAGAAAGGGGTGAAGTCAAGCTTGCATCTTGTCGGCTCGTCAGTCTTTATGCCAAGGACAAAAGGAAGATGAGGTACCAGCTTAGGCCTTATCTCATATCCAGAATAGCTTTCCATGGATGAAGGTACAGGCGTATAAGGAGGAGTTATAGCTTCAGTATTTATCTCTATCACAGGAGGCTGGTCATCATCCCCATATACTTCAAAACAGTTAGGGAAGCTTCCGTTGATCATCTCAAACTCGCAGTTCTGGCCGAGGCTCTTGCACCGGTATTCTGTACACGGCTTGTTCTTGAAACCATTGCAGAAGCCGCACTGAGAACTTCCAAGAGGGGGCTGCCATAATGAACAGAAAGTGAAATCAGTTATCTTAAAAGAAGGCTTGTCTATGAAAGGGTTGACGAAATCTGCGAAATTGAACCTGCTTGCCTCATCGAGGAAATCCATCATCGATGCTACTTGTGCTGAGAACCTATCCAGTGAAAGGGCAAATTCATCTATCTTAGTCTCATCAAAGTCCCTATTCCCTATACCCAGATCAAGCCTGCCGTTAAGGCCTTCCCTTGTCGTCCTTCCGTCAGAGAGATATACATAATCCCTTACCTTGTCAAAAGCATCTGTCTCGAAGAACCCTTCTTTAGTTACCTCATCTGCTATATTCCTAAAATTTCCGCAGTCTCCCTGGAAGAGGCAGTAGAATGCTGAAGAGTCAACCCAATTGTTAGGACAGCTGAATCCTTCGCATTCTTTCTTCTGGTTCGCATACAGGCAGACATCAGCACCTGATCCTTCCCAGAACTTGAAGCCTGGAGGGATATAAGGGATGCACTTACCCTCTGTAACCAGCCAGTCAGACCAGTAGCAGTCTCTCTTGTCAAGGTCCTCGCAGCATTCCTTTGACTGGCAGAACCTGCATGACTGCCATCTGTTCACCCTGCACACTGCCTTCTCATATTCCCCTGTAGCCCTCTCTATATCTTCAGCAGTGCACAGCTCTTCCCTATAGTCTCTGCAGCTCTCTACATGCTCAGTCCCATCTATGCAGGTGTGCTTGTAATGCCTGCTTCCGACATAGCTGAAACCCGGCCCGACAGGACCATCGTAGACGCACCATGACTCTCCATGTTTCCTTGCAGGCCCGGTGAAATCCTGTGTGAAATATTCCCAGGTAGAACCGCAATCATTGCAGAGACCATTTTCGCACTGCGCAACATTATCTGTGATCACATTGAACCCTACAGGAAGGCCGCATGAGAAAATCCTGTGTATCCCCAGCCTGAAAGAGCAGGCCTGGGCAGGGACATTATTGAAGCATAATCCATCAAAAGGGTTGATGCATGATCCTAAGGTCGCTCCGGGCTTCTTCATGCTGGTGCCTGCACTGACTTTGCCCTGCAGGGCAAACCTGAACTCAAGCCCGGCTTTCTTCACAGAATATATTATATAAGGGTAAGGCCTGAATTTTTCTATCCTGAAGTCAGGATGGGCCAGCATGAACTCATCCTGGTCAAAATAGCCTTGGTCTATCTCTGAATTCAGGATATTGACAGCAAGATCATAGACCTCTCCTAAAGGGATGTCAAGAGAAGCAGAGAAAGTTTCAAAGCTTACCTCCCTGTTCTGCCTTATGAATGTTACCGGATGATCCATCTTTATTATGACCGCCCTTTCCCCTATGTTTACATCGATCTTTGTGCTTCCTTCAGTTATCTCATATCCTTTCTTCTCGAATATGGAGAAGTCAAGGCAGTTCTGGATCTCTCTTCCCATAGCTATCTCAAGGTCTTTCTTGATCGACTGCCTTACCAGCATAGTGTTGACACAGCTAGGCTGGAACTGGTCTATGCAGAGAAGATTGACCTTTGAATTATTATGGTTTATATACTCAACAGGATCGAATGTGCCTCCAGAATATGCAATAGATCTTACTGCCTTCTTCGCAACCTGCCTCATGCACTCCTGGACATAAGGCTCGACAAAGTCAAGCTGGATAGTAGCGTCAAACTGCTCCTCGACCTGAGAGGTCATTATTGTCCTCTGCTGCTGGTTTATGACATAATATAGAAGAGCTACGCTAATAGCAAGGACAAGCCCCATGATCACAAATGCAGTTATCTGACCCCTCTTTTTAAAACCCATAGGCTTTATTTTTGAAAGTTTGTATTTAAATCTTTTGAAAAGAAGGGATTTAAGAGGCTTGAGGGCTTATAACCCGAAATAAAACAATTTAATCACTTTTAAGTAGTCAAAAAATCGAAAGGTTTAAAAAGGGAGAAATATTCCTCAAGAAGCATGGATAGAGAGAACACACCTAAAGATAGATATAAGGATATATCGCCCCCACTGTTACAAAAGTATGATATGACCACCCTACTCCTGCCAGGAGAATGGGATACAATATCAGGCGAGACCATAAGAGATTTTTCTGACATCTTCCCTGAAGACCTTAAGAAGCCAGAGATAGGCATGCTCGTCCAGGCATTAGAAAAGTCCGGATTCGCAGATGTAAGGATCGAAAGGGTTCTTGACAGGTTCTTCGCAAACAGGGAATCAAACCTTTATGATGCAACCAGGAAGAAAGCTGCAGAGCTAGAGAAGATGATATACACCCTGAAGGACAGGATCCGGACAGGAGATTACAGTGTAGATGAGATACTCCTATTGCCTGGGACAGAGAACAATTTCAAAGAACTGCCCAAGGAACATAAGGAATATGGCAAGCCGGAGTTCCTCAGATATAAGACTGAGGTAAAAAAGGGAAGCATGACCATTACAGTGCAATACAACAAGGTGATAAAGGACCAAAGAGGCAACAATATAGAATACTCAAGAAGAGAAGATACCCTATTGACAATAAGATTAAATGAAGAGAAAACTGTTGAATTACAGCCAACAAATATCAAGGAAAAGGTAAAGAGCTTAATCTTAAGAAAAAGGAAGACTGAGGTTGTCCCTGCAGGTATAACCCTTGGTTTCAGCGGATATTCAACCACATCACCTCAGGAATTCTTAGCAAACCATGCAGCAAAGATGCAGAGCCAGGAAAAAGGCAACCATGAGGTCATCGCCATAGCTCTCAACAACCTTCAGCATGTCCTCTTCAAGGATTTAGATGAAGCAGTCAGATGCATAGAAGAGCTTACATTCGGCACTACAAGAACCGAACCTAGGTTAGGATAAGAATATGGAAGAAGAAAAAGGCAAGAAAACAGACACAGGGTCTAAAGAACAGGACTATAATCCAAAAACCCCTCTAACCCCCAACAGGTGGAACGAGCTGTCTGGACTTGCTATGAGAGAGCTCTCTGACAGGTTTGCGTCTGATCTTGATGCACCCAACTTAGGTATGCTCATGCAATCGTTTGAAGCAGGAAAGATACCTGAAAGGGTCAAAGAAGCTGTGCTAAAAGCAAGCGCCAATAGAGAGAAGAACTACAAAAGCACATTGCATTACAAAGCTGAAGAGCTGACAGACCTCCTGTTCAGGTTCCAGGATTCTATAGGCCAAAACAGATACAGGGCAGATAAGACCATAGAATTGCAAGGCACTGAAGATAGGCATAAGGAGATGCCCCAGAATCATAAATTGAATAAAAAACCTGATTTGATAAGATATATTGTCGAAGCAGACAAGGGGGTAGTGAAAGTAAGGGTTGAATATGAAAAGACAGTTAAAAGAGTGTATGCCGACAGGAGGGAGCCAATCTACGGAAGAGATTCTCAAGAGATGTTTGTTCTAACAGCTGCACCTTCAAGAGAGAGGAGTGCACTCGGCAAGTTAGCCCATAAGGACAAGACCCTGCCCAAAGAAGTATATGCCATAGTAGATAAGAAAAACATGCCCCTAGTTGAATTCCTAAGCTATTATGCATCGATGCTCAACAGCTCAGATACAAAAAAGAGAGGGATGATCTACACACTAGCCCTGACCAACCTCGAATCAGCGCTCTTCAAAGAGATTGATTCTGCCTTAGGCAAGATCAATGAGCTAACTTTCGGGAAGAAGGAATAGAAAGAATAAGATATTTATTTCTTAATAGCCAACATCCCACTTTATAGCCAAAGCCTTGAAAACGAAACCTTTATATAGAACTGCTTGTCCAGTTCTAGATAAGATTCTCGATAAAATAATCGATGATAAACAGACAATAAAAAAACAAATAAGGGGGTAAGAACAATGTCAAGAGATGTACAACCGATCTTTATCTTGCCGGAAGGCACACAAAGGACCACTGGGAAGAGCGCCCAGAGGAACAACATAATGGCCGCAAAGCTGGTGGCAGAGACCGTAAGGACCACGCTAGGCCCTAAAGGCATGGACAAGATGATAGTCGACAGCCTTGGAGATATCACTGTAACTAATGACGGCGTAACCATACTTGAAGAGATGAATATAGAGCATCCTTCTGCAAAGATGATCGTCGAGGTAGCAAAGACACAGGAAGATGAAGTAGGAGACGGAACAACGACTGCAGTGGTAATAGCAGGAGAGCTGCTGAAGAAAGCAGAGGACCTTCTAGAGAAGAATATCCACCCTACGATCCTTGTCAAAGGTTACAGACTCGCTGCAGACAGGTCTCAGGAGATACTCATAAAGATGGCAGAGACAGTGAGCGAGAATGATATAAAGACATTAAAACAGATCGCGATAACCGCCATGACAGGAAAAGGCGCAGAATCCTCAAAAGAAAGACTATCTGACCTTGCAGTCAAGGCCCTAAAGCAGATAATGGTAAAAGAAGAAGGCAAGATAAGGATAGACTCTGAAGATATCAAGATAGAGAAGAAAGTCGGAGGATCAGTAGAAGACTCCGAGCTCATAGAAGGTGTAGTCTTCGACAAGGAAAGGGTGCACTCAGGCATGCCAAGAAAT
>CAYNQH010000060.1:0-6322 GCA_964399255.1 uncultured Methanosarcinales archaeon
ACTATCTATGAGATAAGGATCAAGGCCAAAAGATGCATCTTGGATGCTCATGATACTGGCAGGTGCGGAGAAGCTAGAGAGATAATGATACTTGGCGCATTATACCCTGACGAGATATCTGCAGTTAAGATAGTAAATGATGATGCCCACTCTGAACTTCTGGACGGATACGTAATCCACCTACATGCTGACAAAACATCAAAAAATAGGGATGTAAAAGACACTTCAAACTGGAGAAGGCTAAGATGAAACACAAACTATCAATCTCAGTCAGCGAAGATACTATCATCAAGATACGTGAAGGGATGAGAAAGGGCCTTTTCAGGAATAAGTCGCATGCTTTTGAGTATGCTGTCAAGAAGGTGTTGGAAGATGGCAACTGAAAAAGAGTTAAATGATTATATTGAATCATACAATACTGCTGTCCGTCAACAATTTGAAAAAGAGATGCAGAGTCTAAGAGAGACCGGAACTTATGACTTCGGCTGGGATGAGAAAATTTTTAGAGATGCAAGGGAAGGCAGAACTTCTTTTAACAGCAGCATTGGTGCTAAGCTCACTTACCAAGAATCTCAGTATGCACATCAAAAAATGATGGAATTTAGGCGAGGATTAGAAAAAACTATCCAAGATAATTTCATTCAAAGAGGGTTAGACCCTTTATCCGTATTGCATAAGCATGAAGCAGAAAGGATAATGCAGGAAGTCTCAAAAATGACTGGCTTGGATGAAAAAGCAAAGAAACAGGTTTATCTCTCGATTGCGACAGCGGTTATTGAATCAGTAAACCTGCAGGGTAGATGGGTAAAACCTTTAAGATTCCCAAAACAGGTATTTGATACAGGGGATGCAGGGGATTGTGCCGATGGAAATAGAATAGGTCTGAATGGCATGATTGCCGAAATAAAGAAAGATAGATTAGCAAATTATCCTCAAATGCCTAGCTTATTAAACTGCTTGAGAGATGAAGATTACGAAGTTATAATAAGATCCATAGAGAACGACCTGGGAAAGGAAGTTAAACAGATAAATCACAATGGCGCAGTAAGTTTCAACAAGGTATATGATGCAAAAAGCCCACAGGGAGATGATCTCATAGTCAAAGTCACTGGAAACAAGACAAAGGCAAAAATTGAGGCTGCTGCTAATTATCATCTTTATAAGCATGATGTTCTTGGAATGTACTTTGCAGAAGGATTAGTTCCTGAACCGATTAAAATAGGTGACGTTTATCTTACTGTTCAAAGGAGAGTTGAAGATAATTCGGAACATGATGCAGCTTATTTTATGACCGCCTTGGCATACATTCATGCCTATGCTGGCAGCGCATTGAAAGAAACAGGAGTGATAGTTCCTGTTTTGGAAAAGAGGGAATTTGGAGAAATAATCGATAATGCAAAAACAAAGCTGCCGGTTAAAGTAAGAACCCTAAAAGGAAAATATGATGATGCTGCAGCCTTGGTTAATGAAACCGATGATTTGGTTATTAGCCCTACTGATCTTAAGCAGGATAATATTATTGGAGGTAAATTCATCGATCTTGAAAGTTTTAAGGTTGCTGACAGAGCTTACAGCATTGCATCATATCTTGTAAATAATCATTCGATGGAAACTGAAAAATGGAAATCCTACATTCAGGCATATACAGATACAATCAACAGAGTAACTAATGGATCTGTCTTTTTGGATGCATCTGATTTGGAGAGGAGAGTTAAAGAAATCGCAATTGTGCCTGCAGCAAGAGAAGTAGGAGGGATTCATAGCAGAAAAATGGGTCTTGAACAAAGGCGAAAATCCAGCTTGCTGGAAAATGCGCTTTAAACTAAAGAATAATCCCTAAAATTCTTGAGGATAAGCTGAAAATGTTCGCTAAAAGAACCGCAAATTCTTCTTCATTGTGTTTTTTTATTTTGCTTAGCTCTTTATTCATTGAAACTGCAAGCTTGAAATCTTTTTTCATAATTGCAGATTGTAAATTGGAAAGCATCGCATCATACTCTTTTATTTTGTCTGGATAGTTCTTTTTTCCATTTTCAGCTAAATCTTTGAAATTTGAGGCGATTTTCTCTATAAGAAATACTATAACATAATACTCATGAGATTTGTCCTCCCCATAGTTTGATATCTGGATTATTCTCTGACAATAGTCCCTGAGCTTAATTATGGATTTTTTTATCTCTAAGATCTCATCAAGATTGTTGTTCTTCTTGCTCATCTGTTCAGTTATGAGGCTGTTCATGAATTTGATGCTGTGGAACATCTTATTGATTATTGAAGGAACATCCTCAAAATTATCTGCCATTATGTTCTTGATTACAATTTTTTTCTTTTCCTGATATGTAATTACAAAACCCATCATTGTGTCAACTATCTTGTTTATTTCTACAAAGGAGAATTCAAAATCAGCTGTTAATGTTACTAAGTCATAGCCTCTTCTGTAAGCCGAAGAGATTATAGTCCTAATCCTGCTGTTTTCTTCTATTGGGACATGAATTGTTACCTCTTTTACTGGCTTCTTGTATTCGCCGGGAACTATCACAAGCCTGTTTTTATCTTCTGAGAATGCTATCTCTTCATCTCCCTTGAGATTATTTTTTCTTACCCACTTGATAGGTAGGGTTACTGTGTATGAATCCCTCTGCTTGATGATTTTCCTTTTCATAGATTCTGTTTGTAGTGACTTCTATTTAAATCTTTCTCAAAAACATATAAAACATATGTTTAATATGGAAAACATATATATAACATCTTAATATTCTAAATATCATTGTTAAGTGGTGAAAAATAGGATAAGGTGAGTAGAACCAAGAGAGGCAAACAAAATGAATGATGAAAAAATAGATCTGGCAAAAAGAATCGAACTATACTTAGGGAAATCTCCTTTAACAAGAGAAAAACCTCTGACGCCTTGCGAGCAGTATTGCGAAGATAGAGACGCAGAATTTACTCTTTATGCAGTATTTGTTAATGATGGTTCAAATTGTGAAAAAATTGATTCAGACATCGATAAAATCGTGGCAAAACATGGCAGTATTGGAAGAGAAAAACATTCAGAGATATGCCTTCATTTTACTGATGTTGATACAGGCAAGGAAGTCTCAAGCCCTGTGTCTCTTGAAGCAATCACAGTTGTTGAGCATTATGGTGGCTCACATATTGTTAGCTACACTCGTGAAATTAAAACAACAGACCTTAAAGGAACAAATTGCAAGATAAGCGCAATCTCATTTAGAGACAATGCAATTGGAGAAAGAATAATCCAGTCTATGAAAGATCTTGGATATGAGATATTAAAGAAATACTGAGGCAGACAAAATGGCAATCAAAGAAGATTTAGGATATGTTTTGGAGGGAATTGAGAAAGCTAAGGATCTCGGTGCATACACTTGTAGAGCGGCCGCTGCAGTTGCAGCAATGCCCTATGCAATACCCTCTTTATTGGATAAACATCCTGCTTTTGCAATGAACACTACTAAGAAGAAGCTTAAGGAAAACACAGCAGGACTTTTACTAGGGGTTCTTGGAGGTTTAGGATTAATCGCTGCACAAGCACAGATTTACTATGAGAAACCTTCTCTCCTTGCAGTCCCTCTTGCAACAAATATCATCTCAGGATTATATGAGATCGGGAGAAAATCAAAAGAAAAGGAAAGTATTGATATGAAAGTTGAAGGAAAAAAAGGAACTGACGATACAGATAAACTATGAGGTAAAAAGATGGGAATCAAACAAGAATTAAGGCATTTAGTAGATGGAATCAAAGAGGCTGCAGATTATACAGCAACAACAGGGATGTTCGCTCTTGGAATAAGCGGAGGCCTGTACGCAATACCCTCATGGGTATCTTTTTTCAGGTCAGAGAGATACTATGAAGAGCCTCCACTTGTCCCTAAGAATCATATACAAGGACAAGGATACAAAGGGCTCTCGATCATGGCTTTAGGTTTGGTTGGAGGCCTGGCAGGCATTGTAGCGCAGGCTCCAGCATACATAGAAAGGCCTTCTCTCGTTGCAGTCCCTGTTGCGACTAACCTGGTATCTTTAGTTTATGAGGCTGGGAAAATGTCAAGAAGGTCCTGGTAAGAGCAAAAAAAGCCTACCAAGACCTATTCATATCCACAATATCTACGCCATGGCCCCGAAAAGTTTATATACCCCCTAGTGATTACACATTTCTTATGAGATTCGATGCCAAGATAAAATCTATAATTTCTCTGATAGGCATTGCTATAATCATCATTCTGTAAGCCCTCAGAAAGTTCTGGGCTATTGCAATATGAAAAAACAAAGATAGGAGGCTTTATACCATGACACCAGCAAGGAAGAAGCTTTGGGTGAAGGACACCACTCTCCGTGACGGAGAGCAGATGGAAGGTGTTGAATATAATCATAAGGATAAGGTTTTTCTCGCAAAGAAGATCATCGAGGTAGGAGCAGATGCCTGTGAGGTAGCCAGCGCTAAGGTTGGAAACGGCGAGATGAAGGCAGTAAAAGAGATAGCTGCATGGGCAGAAGAAGCAGGAGTCCAGAGGAAGATAGAGGTCCTCTCATTCATAGATGATAAGTCGATGGAATGGGTCTTAGAATCAGGCGTTAAGACAGTAAACCTTCTCACAAAGGGTGCGAAGAACCACTGTGAAAGCCAGCTCGGAAAGTGTGTAGAGGACCACATTGCAGATATAGACAAGTATTCTTCTTTCCTGGCCAGCAGAGGTATATGGGTGAATGTATACCTAGAAGCATGGTCTGAAGGGATGAGGGAATCAAAAAGTAATGGACACCTTGAATTATGGAAAAAAAGGTCACAGCACAAGTTCCTGGCAGAGAATGATTATCTGTTCTATATGCTGAACAGCCTCGCTACCCTTCCAGTAAGGGAGCTGATACTATGCGATACTATGGGGATATTGGATCCGTTCGAGACATATGATTTCGTAGCAGCAGTCAACAGCCTGCTTCCTGAGAAGGATCTGGTAATACATCCTCACGGCGACTATGAGCTAGCTGTAGCTAACTGCTTCGCAGGCGTGAAGGCTGGAGCAAAGAAGATACAAGGCACGATAAATGGCATGGGAGAAAGGGCAGGCAACGCAAACCTGTTCTCATCAGCGACAGCGATAAAAGATATGCTGGTGATGGACCATTCCCTTGAAGAGAAAAGATTCTCTGATCTGAGCGATCTAGTAGAAAGGCTTTCAGGCATAAGAAAGCAGGCTAACATGGCTGTTGTCGGCAGCAAGGTCTATTATGATACAGCCGGAGTCCATGCAGACGGCAAGAAGAAAGGCCTGTATACCAACCCTTTATCAGCAGACAGGTTCGCTGATACCAAAAAGAAGAAAAAGACCTCTCTAGGTAAGCTTTCAGGAAAAGCCTCTTTAGGTGATGCCCTTACAGACCTGGGATATGAGCTCGACAAGGATTCATTCGGTAAGGTCTACCAGAGATTCAAAGAGCTTAGCAGCCAGGGCAAGGCTCTTACAGACTCTGACCTGCCATACATCGTCAGGGATGCGCTAGGAAGGATGGATGAAGTAAGGATGAGCGTAGTTGATGTCATCTCACCTTTCACGCTGAGCCAGAAGAAATACTCAAAGGTGCTGATACAATATGATAACCAGATAATGAGCGCCGAAGCTATAGGAGACGGCCAGTACGACGCTTTCATGAATGCTATGAGGAAGATGTTCAAGGCAGAGAGCATTGAACTGCCTACATTGGATGATTATATAGTTTACATACCTCCTGGAGGCAAGACCTCAGCCCTTACAATAGTTGAGATAACCTGGAAATGGAAGAAAGGAGAGGAAGAGAAGACTATGATAACAAAAGGCACGAACTCTGACCAGTTCACAGCAGCGATTGAGGCTACAGAGAAGATGATAAACCTGTACCTCAAGATGGAATATAATGGGAAGGAGAAAGCCGTAAAACCTGCGACATAGGCCCGAAAAGTTTAAATATGATGAGAGCGTATGACTACACCATGAAAGCTGGCAGAATCGTAAATAATGTTATTCGATTGTTGCTAGTCGTAGTGCTGCTGTAAACAGCGCTCATCGTCTTCTCCGGATATAACTCCCTTTCTTGATAAAGCAATATCCTGCTTCTGGAAAGTTTCCGTGTATCCTGAGAAGGCAGAAGGAGGTAAAGATCATGGAACATGAAACAACAAAGGAAAGGTACATACCTTACAAAGGCACCGACAGGATAAAGAGATACATCCAGATCCCTATGGGAGAAGGTTTCATAAGGGGAAGGCAAGGAGTCTATATAGTTACCAGCATGAAAAAATCAGATATAGAATCTATCATAGACAAGG
>CAYNQH010000061.1:0-6297 GCA_964399255.1 uncultured Methanosarcinales archaeon
TTTTTGTTGGTTATATGTATTTTTATCGCTGCATGCGACAATCCTGCAGCGCCTAGAGCTGTTACCAGGCAGCAGATCCTTGATGAAGGCGAAGGTTTTGCTGTACCTGAGCCAGAGATGGTATATGATGATTCTCTCCAGGATATTGCATCTGAGACCCAGGATGATAAGCCTGAAGAGGTGCTAGTCGTTCCTGAAGCTGAGCAGGAATCTGCAGAACAGAAACTATGCTCTGGAGAGGGAGGACTTTGGGTTGATGTCTCAAAGATAAGCCTTAAGACTATAGACCTGGGCATAAGGACCAAGGACAGATGCGAGAGATACGGCCTTTGCGTTAAAGAAGGCGAGACTGTCCCTACATTCACCTTGACGATAGGCGAGTGCGGTGATGGAAGCGCCTGTAAGGTAGGGGATATAACCGAGACAGGATGCCTTGACCTGTTGTTCACAGATGAAGAGCTATGCGATGATAATGAAGGCCTTTGGATAGACATCAAGGATCCAGGAAAATCCAAGCTGATAGGTTCTACAGAAGACTGCGAAAGATATAACGGAAGCTGTGCTAAAGAAGGAGAAAGCATGCCCTCACTGCCTGATAAGGTAGGCCAGTGCGATGATGGGGCTTCTTGCATGATGAAGAGCTTCAAAGAGAATACCTGCGTGCAGAGGCTGTCAGATAAGGCTCTTGCATCTAAAAGAGCAGCTGAGAAAGAGGCTGAGAGAGAAGCAGCAATACAGGAGAAGGCTTCAGTATCGTCGATATGCGGAGATGGTATATGCAATGGGCTTGAGAACCTGATGGAATGCGCAGCTGACTGCAAGACTGCATGCGGAGGCGCTATAGGCGGCAGGATAGTAGAGCCTAAGTTCATAACCTGCTCTCTTCCTAAGAATGGGGTCATGAGGGTAGAGATGTCAAACGAAGGGATAGTTGATATTGACGATCTTCTTATCCTTTTCGGCAATGCTCCTTATCTTGGATTCCTTGATACAGTGACTCCTTTGAAGGTAGGGGAGACCATAAGCATGGATGTAGACTTTGGGGATTACGAGACAGATTCAAGTATAGGAAAGATCTACATAGCTCCGAGGATAGTCAATGAGGACGGGTCATATTACGACTGCGCCAATATGATGCTGTCTATAAATCCTTACATGCTATGCCAGGAAGTCTCTATGAGGGTAGCATTTGGGGATGATGATTGATCAGGATATTTTTCTTTATTCTTTTTCTTTATTCTTTTCCTTTTCTTCTTTTTTTTTCTTCTTTATCTATTCCGAAAGGTTTTTATATCTCTCAGGCTAGGATAACCTTAAACAGGTATGGAATGAGTTCTGTGCCTGAAAAGGAGGTTTTGATATGGTAGACTATATAGGCGCGATAAAAAGGCCGTTTTCAGACGGAAAAAAGACTTCTATAGCAGCATTGTTGTATATGGTGCCTTTGTTTAAGATAATAACCCAGCTTTTTGCAGGAGGCTGGCTGCTTGAGGTTGCAAGTTCTGCAATGCATAAGAAGGCTAAGCTTCCTGACTGGAAAAGCTGGGGAGACCTTTTTATGAAAGGGTTGCTTGCATCGATACTTGCGATAATCTATTCTGTTCCTGCAGGATTAGCTATACTTGTGGTTGGAGGGTCTGTACTGTTTGCAGTCGTCTCATCCTTGCTCTCTGGAGGGGGCATCCCTGACCTTGCAGGCCTTGTTGCAGGGGCGAGCATAGGTCTTTTGGTCATATTGATCTTGGGGATTGCGGCTGCATATATCATGCCCTCGGCTATCCTGGCCTATGCTGATAAGAGAAGGTTCACTGCAGGACTTGATTTCGGCTTGGTTTTAAGGAAAGCTTTTACAGGAAAATATGTCTCTGCATGGGCGATCTCTATGGTCTATGGAGTAGTAGTTTTCATGATTGCAGGATCGATAGCATCTATGCTTGCGATAACTATAGTGCTGCCTTTTGTAGTTCTAGGGTTTGCATCAGCTGTATGGCTTGTCTCTGCAGCAACAATGATGGGAGAGGCTTATTCAGAAATCAGATGAACCAGGAAGCATATAGATTATTTTTTTAATCTTTTTTTCTCTTTTAAATCTTTTATCAGATAATATCTTTGCATCTCAGCATGCTATCGGTCCGGGCTGCTGATATGATATTCAATCAAATTCTATATCTCCGTCAAGGTATATGCCTTTGTATAGCTTGACTGGCCTCCAGCTGTCAATGATCAGTTCTGCACCGAGCCATTCTGCAAGCTCTTTAGGATTGCCTATGGTCGCGCTTAGCCCTATCACCTGCACGTTCTTTAGGGTCCTTTTAAGGATAGTCAGTATTATCTCCAGAGTCGGGCCTCTTCCTGGATCATTGAGCAGATGTATCTCATCAACTATGATCGTCCCGATAGAGCTGAGCCATGATGCATGATGCCTTATCAGCGAGTCGAATTTCTCAGAAGTTGTTATTATAAGATCATATTCTGCAAGGTAAGGGTCTGTTGAGTCAATGTCTCCTATAGACATGGCGATCCTCATGAGGCTGCTGTACCTTTCCTTGAACTCCTTGAACTTCTCGCTTGCCAATGCTTTCAAAGGCACGATGTATATCGATTTTGTCTTCTTTTTAAGTACTGCATCTGTGAATGCCAGCTCTGCTACCAGGGTCTTTCCTGAAGCTGTAGGCGTGCATATCAGAAGGCTCTTGCTTTCCAGAAGCCCTGCTTCTATAGCTTTTGCCTGGCAAGGCCTTAATTCTCCTATGTCTTTTTTCTTTAGAATATCATAAACTTCTAAAGGAATCCTTTTTTTAATACCTTCAAGATCCATAAAATCCTCTATTTGAAGCTGGGATTTAAAGTTTTCTATGGGGAAAACAAGGCTTTTTGAGGCTTTTTTAATAAAACAGGTTCAATTATATGCTTTTTTTATTACTAATTAAGGTCTATCCTGGTCTTAATGTAAATTCAAAAGCTTTATATATAATCTAAACTACTAAAAAAGATATTAAATATGTTGTTTGATTAAACAAAGGAGGCAGAATAGCTATTGCCTATAGGAAAATTAAGGAAAAACCTGTTTTTTTCCAAAAAAACCATTTAAATCCTTTTTTATTGATTATAAAAAAAGGAAAATTAACTATTTTAGGAGTGTTATAAACATAGGGGGAATTGGTGGATCATGAAAGATAGGTTTTCAATCGGATTATTGCTTTATCTTAGGCCTCACTTGGGAGGTTCAGGGATAATAAGCCTGGAACTGGCTAAGCAGCTTGTAAAAAGAAAACATGACATAACTCTGATAAGCTACCCGGATACATTCTTGACAGAGCAGGAAAAGGATCTTGGGTTAAAGCTGGAAAAACTTGATATCATAGGTTATCCCTGCTTTAAATCAGAGCCTTTCAGCGAAACTTTCACATCATTGATAGCTGATCTTGCTATCAAAGGGAGGATAGATATAGTCCATGCTAATTATGCCATAACCCACGGCCTTGCAGGGATAACTGCAAAGAACTATCTGAAGCTCTATGGGAAAAGCCTTAAGACTGTAGTGACCAGCCACGGCTCTGACATCCACACCAACGGCCATCATAACCTTCTAGGGCATTCAATACAGCATATACTCCTTGAAGCGGATGATATAACATTTGTATCAAGATCATTGAAGGAACAGGCGGATTCGCTATTCCCTCTGCTTGGAGGGAAGGGCAAAGTGATACCTAACTTTGTCGATAGGGAGAAGTTCTCTTTTTCTGAAAGCCTGCGCCAGAATGTAAGGACCTCACTCAACATACCTTATAATGCGAAGGTTGTTTACCATGCATCTAACTTTAGGGATATAAAGAACACCTTGATATTTCTTGATATAGCAGAACTTGATAAGCACGAGAGGGATAAGATGTATTTTATAATGGTCGGAGAAGGCCCTGACAAGGAGATAATGGAAAATGAGCTATCTCAAAATGATAACCTTAAAGACCATTTCTTTTTCGTAGGAAAACAAGAGGATGTTGTCCCCTACATCTGCGCTTCAGATGTATGCGCACTCCCTTCAAAGAGGGAAGCCTTTGGGCTGGTGCTTATAGAAGCTATGTCTTGCGGGATACCTGCAGTAGGATCAAGGGTAGGGGGGATTCCAGAGATAATATCTCATGGGTATAACGGGTATCTCTTTGAAGAAGGAGATGCGAATGAGATGCATTTCTATCTTAGAAAGATATTGGACTCTCCTGTGATCAACGAGGATTTCGGGAGGAACTCTTCTGATTATGTTGAAAAAAATTTTTCTCTTGACAGGATTGTTGATGAGTACGAGAAGGTTTATGAGGGGTTAAGGTCGGTAAACCCCAGATGATTGATGATTTGTAACCTGGCTTTTTCAGGTGGCGGAATTTGTTAAGATGGAGAGCATAAGGATAATGGGCGTGATCGCCCACGCTGATGATGAACTGTCTTTCGCAGGGCTTTTGACTAAGATAGTAAGCAATGGAGGGGAGGGGGTCATCCTCTGCTTTACAGGAAATTCTAGACGTAAGGAAGAGTTCTTCAAGAGCTGCAGCCTTATAGGAGTTAAAGGTTATTTTTTAGGCTATCCTGATCTTGGCATGAGAGATATCAGCTTTAAGAAAGAGCTGGTCAGGCTTGTCAAGCTCATAAGAGGGTTCAAGCCCCATATAATCGCTACTGTGAGCGAGATGGATTACCATCCTGACCATAAGGCGGTTTTGGAGCTAGTGAAGGATGCTGTTGAATTCGCTTCTCATGGGACGCGTGAGACAGGCTGGCTTGCAAGAAGGATCCTTATGTTTGAGAGCGAAAATCTTGATCCTAACCCTGACCATCTCATAAGCATAGATAGTGAGCTCCAGAAAAAGATGGATATCTTGGATTCTTATGCCTCTCAGGTTTCTGCGCCTCACAAAAAAGGATATTATTCTTCTCAGACATTAAAGCTTGCCGAGCTTAGAGGTATTATGGCCGGATGCAGGTATGCCGAAGCCTGCAGGGAGCTAAAGATGCCTATACATGGAAGGTTCTATTGCACTGAAAGGAGGATCGACAATCCGGAGGATCTTTTAAGATGAGCGGAGCAAGGAAAGCTTTGGTCCTCGGAATGTATGGGGAGAATGCTTTGGGTGTAGTGAGAAGCTTAGGCTTTGAAGGAATCCCAATAGCTGGCTTCCATCTTTCGAGCTCATACCCTCATGCAGCATGTTCAAGATATGTCAGCTCAAGATTTGCCTTTGAGACAGAAGATGAGCTCCTCGAGGGGCTTTTAAGTTTCGGGAGGTCTCAGGAAGAGAAAGCTGTAGTATTCTGCACAGGAGATTACTATGCTGAACTCGTCCAAAGGATGGCTGAAGAGCTGGAGCCTTTCTATATCCTTCCCCTTTCAGGCGCAGGAGATATATCTGAATTGATAGACAAGTCAAAGATGTTAGGCTACGCCCAACAGGCAGGGTTTCAGGTCCCAGAGCATTCTATCCTGTCTTCAGACGATGTGTTTGATATAAAATATCCTGTCATAATAAAACCATTGAACAGCATAAATGGTTCAAAGAGAAGCATGGAGATATTTGAAACTCCTTCACAGCTTAGAGATGTTAGAGGATCTTTGTTGGCCAAGGGGGATATGGAAGTGCAGTCATTTGTGCCGGGACCTGTGCAGAACCAGGTTGAGGCACATACCTACCTTTCAAGATCAGGGGAAGTAATATTCGGAGGGATGCTCAGATATTTTATAGAATTCAAGGTCCCTCAGCTAAAGACCTTGATGAGCTCTGTTGACCAGAGCGCCTGGTATCCTGAGATTGTAGGGCCTGCAGCTAACCTGACAAGGATCCTTGAATTCATGGGGGCTCTTGACATCAACCTGAAGATCGGCGAGGAGGATGATAAGGTCTATTTTTATGAATATAATCTTAGGACCAGTGCAAACCTGGCTCTTGACACTCTCGCAGGCATAAACCTTCCTGCATTGATATTCTATGATCAGGCAGGGAGAGATTACCAACATCTTATTAAAGGTTATAAGCAGGGTCTTTTTTGGATCTCTGACATGGTTGTCGGACTATCCTTGATGCAGGGTTTCATATCTGTTGATGAGATCCTGAAAATGTCCTCTGATTCGGTATTTTCAGTCTTTGATAAGGAAGATCCTGTGCCATATCATCAGTCGATGCTGGCAGGGAAATGCAATATCAGATATTGAGAGGAATATCCTAATTTAGAAATAAGAAACTAAAACTAATAAAATAAGAAAATAAGAAAATAAGAAAATAAGAAAATAAGAAAATAAGAAAATAA
>CAYNQH010000062.1:0-6293 GCA_964399255.1 uncultured Methanosarcinales archaeon
CTGGCTAATCAGGCAACTGCTAAGGAGGACCTTGAGACTCTTGAAAAAGTATTGCTTCCTACTTACGGCTTTGAGGTGGTGTATTCTGGCTATATAACCGGGCATACGCAGAACAAGGAGACTGCGAAGGAGAATAAGGTATTCCAGGGTTTCTATATTGTCCTTTACCGAAAGACAAGGGTTGTAAGGGAGAAAGAAGATAAGGAAGATATATTCATCTATGCACCTTACAAGAAGGTAGGTACTGGAGGTTATAGGAACAGGGTTGTCAAAGGGGGGAACAATGCTAATAAGGAAAGTTATAAAAAAGTAAAGGAAGAAGCTACCCGCTTCAAGACAGGAGAGAATGAGGATCTTGTTGAGGTTATCAAACAAAAAATAAACAGATGAGAGGTTTAAGAAGATGGGACTTGCTGAAAAGATAAAACAGAAGATTGATGAAGGCCTGCAGGAGGGGCTGCAGCAGTTGAATAAGGCGATAGTGGAATATGACACCTTATACAGACAGGCTTTGAGATCGATTGCAACAGAGTTAATGCTTGAAGAGTATAAGGAGAAATCAGAAGGCGGAGAAAAGATGCCTGCTGATATAGCTGCTATATTTGATGAAGTGCTGATAGAGAAAAGAAAGAAGGCCGAAGCTGTATTCGGGAAGAGGTCCTTGACTGTAGAGGTGCTTCTCAATCAAGGTAAAGAAGTAGAAGTAGTTGTGCCTGTAAAAAGTAAAGGCCATGTTTCTAAGCTTGAGAGCGACATCCTGAACCATGTCCTTCAGGCATTTTATGCAGCAGGCAACCAGGTCCATGTAGGCAGGCTCGGCGATTATGCATCTGTCAAGACAGATAAGGTCATGAACGGACTGGTATCGAAGATACAGAGCATGCCTGCACCTATGGCGCTCTCAAATGTGCATATTGAGGTAGTGCCTGCAATCTTGCCTCTACATCCAGATTATGATATCCTTGCTGAGAGGAGTGTTGTGATCAACCTGACACCTTCTGCAATAAAATATTCTCTCATACCTTTGCGTATGAAACACAAGGATTTCTTCCCGGATTACAAGAATGATTTCGAGCTGGTCACTCCTATAGGAAAAACATTGGATGTTCATGTGACATCGAAGATACAGGGCAAGCGGGGAGAAGGGAACTATATAGTCGGCAACCTTAACCAGGTCTTTAGGCAGATGAATATCGGCGCAGAAGATTCTGTAGAGATAGTGGAGATAGTCCCTAAAAAGAAATATGCAATGAGGAAAGCAGGCTACAGGTAGAGGCTTTCCCCATCACTTTTTTTTTAATATTATCTTCCTATTTATAATCTTCCAAAGAACCTTCTGGCTTCTATCTCCTTATCATCTATATAATGATAGTTCCCTCCTCTAGGCTTGCCGAAGATTATCTTATGGATCCTGAATCCTCTATCTCGCAGCCATTTTTCTGTTACCTGCCTTAAATCCTCTGTCCTTGCTGTGAACAATGTTATGATATGGCCTTCTTCATACCACTTGTTCATCTGGTCTTTGGTGCCTGGGATCTCTTTAGCGTTTTTCATCCTTTCAGGCTCTTCATTAGGGACATCTTCGCATATGACCCCATCGATATCTATGATAAAATTCTTTAATCCTTTTGGGAGTTCTGGTGCTACCCTCACGCCATCCTTGAACTTTTGGTTAAGCTTCATGTTTTACCTCCTAATGAATTTTTTATTCTATCAGTCTATAAATTGCAATCAACTTTAGAAGCCCTCACCAGCCTCGGTAGGGGATATATGCTAAAATCCCTTGAAATCAAAGAGAAGATAAGGCTGGTGAGGGCGTTTTACTCGCCTGAACTGCTATTAGAACTGCCTGGATGAGAATTACTATCTGATTTGACAGCTCTTTTCATGAAGAGTGATAAGCCTGGCTAATATTTAAACTTTTTCATAGATCTTTTGAGATATCATTAAGAATAATAAATGCGGCTGCCGGGACTTTCGACAGCGAGCATGCAACGCATCCTCTCGGCTTGAAGTTCCTTTTGGGATCTTGTGGGCCTTTTCTGATTTGAACCCGGGTACCAACCTGACTCGGGATTACATCCTATGACGCTCCCTGCAGAAGACTCCGGTCACATAGTGGCTAGGGGTCTGCTTTCGGGGTCAAGGAACGAAACCCTTGGGAGGGTTGTATCCTACCGCTAGATTACAGCCGCATGGTATTATAGAAAAATCAGGTGTCTTATATACTTTACTGAATCTAAACTTTCGTGATCAAATGGGGGGGCAGACTGTCAATATTTATAAATAAAAGCAGATCTCCATGTAAGATGGACCTTTTAGACTATGATTACCGGCTGCCTAATGAGCTGATAGCCCAGGCACCTTCAGAGCCGAAGAGCTCTTCCAGGCTTATGGTAATAAAAGGGAAGAAGATAGAGCATAAAAGATTCTATGATATCCTTGACTATCTTAACAAGGGAGATGTTCTTGTGGTAAACGAGACTAAGGTTTCTAAGAATAAGATTGTAGGTATGAAATCTACAGGGAGCAAGGTTGAGGTCATACTTATGAGGCAGGATAAGCCTTATGTTTATACCTGCAGGATCAAAGGGAAGGCGAAGGTAGGGAGTATACTCCTTTTTAGACAGGGGCTTAATGCAGAGGTAATAGAGAATATCGATGGGGTGTATAAGATAAGGTTCAACAAGAAAAACATCTCCCGCATCATAGGTGAGATAGGAGAGCTTCCTCTGCCTCCTTATGTCAGGGAGAAACTAAAGAGCCCAAGCCAATACCAGACTGTTTACTCAAAGAAAGGAGGCAGCTTGGCAGCCCCTACTGCAGGGCTTCACTTTACTGAAGAGCTGATGGATAAGATAAAGAAGAAAGGTATCAAGATAGCAAGTATATGCCTTCATGTAGGATTCGGGACATTTCTTCCGATAAGATGCAGTGTAGAAGAGCATCCTATGGAACCTGAATATTATGAGATATCAGGGAGGGCAGCAGAAACTATAAACCTGCGGAAGGGCAGGCTCATCGTGGTCGGAACCACGACTTTGAAGACCCTTGAGAGCTCATGCACAGAAGAAGGCAAGGTCAAGCCGGGAAAAGGGTGGTCAAATATTTTTATCTATCCTCCTTACAGGTTCAAGTCAAATCCTGACGCATTGATAACCAACTTCCATCTTCCTAAATCTACTCTTATCCTGCTGGTCTCTGCCTATTACGGAAGGGATAACATCCTCAGAGCATATAAGGAAGCTGTAAAAGAGAAGTATAGGTTCTATTCTTTGGGGGATGCAACTTTGCTCTTGAGAGATGATACTAAGGAATATCTGCAGCCGCAGTAGTGCTGCCTGTATAGGTTATGCTTCTTGCTAAGTTCTATGCTCTTCTTGTAGCCGTCGTTCTTCTTGAAGCTCTCAGGCATGAATTCTATCTTTAATTCTGACGCGATCTTTTCCCCTATAGCATTGACTGTTTCAGAATCTTTATAAGGGCTTACTGTCAATGTTGCTGCAAAAATATCATACCTCTTTTCAAGCGCATATTCTGCAGTGTCTCTCAGACGCATCTCAAAGCATGCAGCACATCTCTTTCCCCCTTCCGGCTCTCCTTCAAGACCCCTTACTGCCTCAGCCCATCTTTCAGGATCATACCATCCTTCTATTATCGGGATGTCCAGCTCTTCTGCAAGACGTTTGGCTTCCTCAAGGCGTTTCTTATGTTCTTCTTCCGGGTAGATGTTTGGATTGTAGAAGTATAAGGTTATCTCATACTTGTCCTTTAAGCTCTCTATCACTGAAGTGGAGCAGGGAGCGCAGCAGACATGGAGCAAAAGCTTTTTCATGAAGAGGTATAATCCCTTCTAGTTTAAAATATTTTTGGAAAGGTTTAAAAGCATGCTGTCCACCTTGGATATAGCCTAGGGATCATATTGGATTAGTGGTGTGTTAAAAGAGGTCTACTTGGGCAGTTATGGCAAAGAGGTCATGGTATATATGATATCGATAATAATCCCTGCACTGAATGAAGAGCATTATCTTCCTAAGCTACTGAAATCTATAAAGAACCAGACTTTCAAGGGAGAGTATGAGGTCTTTGTCGCTGACGGAGGCTCAGATGATAAGACTCGGGAGATTGCGAAAAGTTTTGGCTGCAGGATAGTTGAGGGTGGAGGTCCTGCAAAAGGCCGCAACCATGGAGCTAAACAGGCTAAGTATAACTACCTTCTTTTCCTTGATTCTGATGTGATCCTTCCGAAGACCTTCCTGGAGAAGGCATTGAAAGAGTTTGAGGCAAGGTATCTTGCTGCTGCTGTGCCAGAGTTCATGCCTCTCTCTGATGATAAGATAGATAAGGTATTGCATGATGCTGCTAACTTCTTCATAAAAGGGACTCAGTATATACACCCTCATGGAGGGGGTTTCTGCATACTCTGCACAAAAAGGATATTTGAGCGTGTAGGCGGATTTGACGAAACCCTAAAACTGGCCGAGGATCATGACTTCTTATGCAAGGTCGCAAAGCTAGGCAGGTTCAGAGTATTGAAGAAGACAAAGATATATGTCTCTGTAAGGAGGCTTGAGAAGGAAGGGAGATGGAATCTAGTCAAGAAGTATGTCTCTGCAGAGGTATATAGGCTTATCAGGGGAAGGATAAGTGAGGACATATTCAAATACGAGTTCGGCAACCATTGCAAGGATGATGTTAGGTCAAAGATCCCTAGAAAGAAGCCTGGCAAGGGCATTATGTCAGTTCTCAAAAGGTCAAAAAAAGGGATTTTTTGAGAAAGCTTTAAAAATAAATGTTAAATCCTTAACCCTATTCGTAAAGAATATCGCTATGCCTCTGTGGTGTAGCCCGGAAATCGGTTACGTCCGCGGAACCGGTTGGGTAACCAATCATATCGCCCTCTCGAGGTTTATTCCAGAGAAAGGCGATGACCCGGGTTCAAATTGGCTTTAGGTGTATGCCTGAGCATGAAATTCCCGGCGGAGGCATTTTTTTTCTCTTCTTTTTTTTATGTTTTGTCAGTTATTTTTTTAGGCAACTCCGGCTGCACCAGCAACTAGGAGTTGGCTTTCGCACTCAACTGCCGAAACAGTTGCCTGGGTTCAAATTGGCTTTAGGTGTATGCCTGAGCATGAAATTCCCGGCGGAGGCATTTTTTTTTTCTCTTCTTTTTTTGGAATCTATCTGATTGATCGTTGTTTGACTGTTTTTCTGCTGTTTTTTGATTGCTGGTTGTTGGTGGATTAACAAGTTTTATATAGTTTGGATGCTTAATTATAATCATGAAAATGAGTATAATATTAGGGATAGCATTGTGTATGCTTCTGCTGATGCCTTTGGCGATGGCAGTAAAAAGCTATAAAGACAATGTAGCTCCTGACGCAAACAACGGCCATGGGAATGATAGGGATCATTGTGATGAGAGCAACCCTTCAGGAAATTGCCCTCATAAGGTCTCAGAACCTTCTTTATATGTGATGATGGACGAACCATTGCATATTGTATGCGGGACAGGGCTTTACTGCTAGGTTAAGCCAAGGTAAGCAGGATATATCTATTTTTTAATTTCTTTTAATTTTCATACTACTCCAGTGATAAAAATCAAAAGCTTTATAAAGGAGAACCTAATCCTAGGGGTTATTGGGGCTTAAAATGAGATATTTTGAATTACTAGGGGAAGTACATCATCATTGCTAGTTCTGTGCATAGTCTAACCTCTCAAATATTTTTGTTCTTTACAATCAGGGTGTGGTGTTGAATAGGTGAAAAAAATGGATAATGACAAGAAAGATGATAAGAAGATAAGGATGGTATTGCCTAAAGGCAAGCTGTATGATAACGTAGTTAATCTACTAAGAGATGCGGGTATCGATGTAGGTTCTAATGGCAGGAGCTATAGGCCTCCGTGTAATCAGCCTTGGCTTGAGATAAAGATACTCAAGGCGCCGAATATAGGCAGGCTTGTGGAACTAGGCCAGCATGATCTGGGCTTCACAGGTTATGATTGGGTCTATGAGATGGAAGCAGATGTAGAAGAGCTCCTAGACTTGGGATTCAACCCTGTCAGGATAGTCGCTGCAGTCCCTATAGGCTTTAAGAAGGATATCAAGAAGGAGAGGATAATAGTAGCTTCGGAATACACAAGGATAGCTAAGGATTTCCTTGAGAAAGAGGGTGCAGATTATATATTCATAAGGACCTTCGGAGCTACTGAAGTGTTCCCTCCTGAAGATGCTGATATGATAGTTGACAATGTATCCACTGGCACGACTCTCAAGCAGAACGGCCTTGAG
>CAYNQH010000063.1:0-6262 GCA_964399255.1 uncultured Methanosarcinales archaeon
TTAATAAATGGAAAGGCGGACACTTCTCCTTCGGATCAGCTTATGTTTGCGAAGGTCGCACAAGATGTTATGTGAAAGGGGGAGATTTTAATATGGACAAATGCTGGGGGGATTATTTTAATAGGGCGGATACTCGCTAAATCCTGAAATTGAATATTTGTCCGTTTATCATCTCAATGCAAGCCTCTTGACTGCTTCAGCGACCTTTGATCCGTATCCTTTGTCAAAAGGTTCAGGTATTATCTTGTCTGGAGTAGGATTCTTTACAGCCGCGGCAAGCGCTTCGGCAGCAGCTATCTTCATCTCTTCTGTTATCTGTTTTGCTCCGGCATCTAATACTCCTCTGAAAAGGTTAGGGAAGGCTAACACGTTGTTGATCTGGTTAGGGAAGTCGCTCCTGCCTGTGGCGATGATAGCAGCTCCTGCTTCTTTCGCATCCTGAGGGAGTATCTCTGGATCGGGATTAGCCATTGCGAATATTATCGCGCCCTTGTTCATCGAACTTACCATATCCTTAGTGACTGCATCCTTTACGCTGACACCGACGAATACATCAGCTCCCTTAAGGGCGTCTGCAAGGGTCCTTGCTTCTGTATCTGCAGCGAACTCTTCCTTGTACCTGTTCATCCCATCTTTCCTTCCTTTGTATATGACACCTTTTGTGTCACACATGATTATCTTGGTTACACCCACACTTTTCAGGATCTTTGCTATGGCGATACCTGCAGCTCCTGCTCCGTTGAACACTACGATAAGATCCTCCATCTTCTTATCAACTATCTTGATTGCGTTGATAAGCCCTGCAAGGGTCACTATTGCAGTTCCATGCTGGTCATCATGGAACACAGGTATGTCAAGCTCTTTCTTGAGGCGCTCTTCGATCTCGAAGCACCTTGGTGCTGAGATGTCCTCAAGGTTTATCCCTCCGAAAGAAGGAGCTATCATCTTTGCGATCTTTATTATCTCTTCTGTATCTTGGGTTGCTACGCATATAGGGAATGCATCGACTCCTCCGAACTCCTTGAAAAGGATTGCCTTACCTTCCATGACTGGCAGGCCTGCTTCAGGGCCTATGTTCCCTAACCCAAGGACTGCAGAACCATCTGTAAGGACAGCCACCATATTGCCTTTTGAAGTATATTCATATACCTTTGACTTGTCCTTTGCTATCTCAAGGCAGGGCTGTGCGACACCTGGAGTGTATGCTATAGATAATGCATCCTTATTATCTACCTTGACTTTAGAAACTACTTCTATCTTGCCTTTCTTCTCTTTATGCATCTTCAATGATTCTTCCTTATAGTTCATCCTTAAGCACCTCTATTATCTCATGGCTTTGGTTTATAGCGTTTATGATGTTGAATTTCCCTTTCTTTGCTACATCGCCTATCAGGTAAAGCCCTTTTACGCTGCTCTCATAACCTTCGAGAGCAGGCTTGCCTTCCTCAAGCTTCACCCCTATCCTTTCAAGGAAATCTTTAGGCATGCTGAAACCAAGGAGTATGAACACATAGTCAAACCTCATATCTTTTATCTCTCCGTCTATGTCTAACCTGACCTCATCATCCTTGATATGGACTATGTTTGATTTGAATATTACATTAACCCTGCTTGCTGTTATGTCTGATGCATTCTTATCTGTAAGCCTGAAGAAAGCATCTTTCCTATATGATAATGTGACATCATTGCTCTTTGAAAGCATCAATGCAGCCTCTACTGCGCTGTCCCCACCTCCGACTACAAGTATCTTCTTATTGCTGAAATCCTTAGGGTTCTTGAGCCAGTGTGATACGTTGGCCTGGCACTCTCCGTCTATAGCCAGCTTGTTCGGAGCGCCGAAAACACCTATAGCCAGGATAACCCTCTTCGCTTCGTACTCTCCTTTGTTAGTGAAGACCTTGAAGAAATCCCCTTCCTTTATGACATCCTTTACAGGCTCGTTCTCTTTTATGTTAAGGTCTTTGCCTATCTTTGCCCAGGTGTTCATGAGCTCTTCCCTGACCATCTCCTCAAAGAAGAGCAGTCCTTTATTGCCTTCAGAATTCCCACCATAGTTTACCTGGCAGTTCTTGTTCTGAGGGTATTTGCTTATGGTATTGGCTATTATCCCCTGCTCTAATACTAAATATTTTAGCCCTGCCTTCTCGCATTCTAGTGCTGAATTAAGGCCTCCAGGCCCTGCCCCTACTATGACCAGATCATACATACATTTGTGGGAATAATGGGGTTATTTAAAGTTAACCCTTTATACTCCTCTGCTCATAAAAATAATATTATTTATGCCTTAGTATATCTTTATTATTAAAATGGTGATGTTATTTACCTCACAAATTTATATGAATTTCTGGCGTTATATCCTAAAAATGGGGGAACAGGCAAGCCCGTCTGACATAACTGCTCTTTTCGAGAAGCATGAGATAATAGATTTCGAGCTCAATACGGCAGAAAAACAGGTGTGGGTAAGGGATCTAGATGCCTTTAATCGGCTGATTGTCACACTCGGCGTGGATGCTTTCCAGCAGGATGCCGGAGAATTCGCGCCTTACGGGATGAATATGATAGTCTATTTTGATTATAAGGGGTGGAGATACGGATCATCTCTCGCTTACAAAGAATCAGGCAAAGAATCCTGATAAGATAAAAAACATTGAAGATAGGCAAAAAAGAGGAAAATGAAGATAGCCTATTCCGGCACTCATGGTACTGCTAAAACAGGCCTTGCTCTAGAACTGACATCGAGGTTGAAGAGATTCAGCCTCGATGCCATGTTCCTTTCTGAAGTCGCTCGGGACTGCCCGATGCAGATCAATGAGAGCACAGGACTACTATCACAGACCTGGATCATAACCGCGCAGATAAAAAAAGAGATAGAGCTTGCGCAGAAACATGCGCATATAGTCTGCGACAGGAGCCTTCTTGACTGTTATGCTTACCTTTTTGTGAAGGAAGGCCATCATCCTCACCTGCTTGCACTTGTCAAGGAGTGGATGAAAACCTATGACCTGATAATCAAGACACCTATAACCAACGGCGCTCTTACAGATGATGGATTACGATCAACTGACCCGGGCTTTCAGAAAGAGGTTGACGAAGCCTTGACTCAGCTTTATGCTGAGCTCGGGCTCAATTTTATCGAGTTTAAGGGCAACGATGAGGTCGAGAAACTGGTTCTTGGAAAGGTGGGATGCAAAACTAAAATTTTAGAGAGGTCTTGACATCTTCAACATCTACTTCAGGTATGCTTGCCCTTTCAAATAATATCGCTACATAAGGGTCGTCACCCCTGCACCTGAACTCCACGTCTTCGCTGCTTTTGCTTATAGGAGTGTAGCAGACATCCCCTTTGCATTCTTTCCCGGAAGAGTCATGTGAGACACGTCGATTAAAGAATATGCCTTTCAAATGAGTCTCTCCTTCCATCGTGAATACATTAGAATAGTAAGGGTTACCGCATCCCTTGCTTTTGAAAGAGTGGGCTCCAAGAGTATCAAGGAATACGTTGATGCTTTCTGCCGAATAGATCGCTATAGAATCAAGGATCCTTGCCCTTTCTCCAGCATCAGCATTGACAAGCTCTTCGGGGATCTCTCCTTGGAACCAGGCGAAATGCCCCTTTTTCTTAGGATGCTCTATGAATGTGTAGTTATATGCATTTGGATTCGCCTTTTCCCTCTCTTTGACAAAGTCGTTATACTCCTTGAACTTGTTTTTTCCATGGATTAGGGTTGAATCATCATATTGGGTTAGCTTATAGCTGCCGAACATGTAGAGATTGTTTGCGTTTAGCCTTTTGAACACTTCGTTGATAGAATCAAACTCCGGTTTTATGCAGTCTAATGCGCCTATCCCAAGAGCGCCGAACTTCATTGTCTCTTTATCATGCACTATGCTTACAGCATGGTTCCTGAAGGGCGAAGGCAATCCCAGATAATCTATAACATCATCAGCTTGGTTTAAAGAGGGTCTCATATTTAGGATCATCCTGAACAAGGCATATCTTGGATTATCAGACAGGAGTGCTGCAGCAGCTGTTGCACCGCCGTCGCAATCATCAATTCTCCTTTTATGGATCTCTTCGAATGAGGCTTCGATTTGTAATGGGCCATAGTTATCATTATCCTTTTTATATTTGAGATGTGCCATCAGATATTGTTCAGCCTCTTCCCATATTGTAACTTTTTTAACGACTTCTTCTAGGCCCATATCCTTATAGGGATTATCTATCATGCCAAGTTGTCTTTTGGCCTCTCTCAGGCCGTTTCCTTGTATGATCGTATAGCTTATAAAGCTAAATCCAGCCAGCCAGGCTGCGGAGACAAGGTTTGATATTATTTTTGACCTTTTTTTTAATTTTTTTGGGCTCATCCGCCTGATTGGGAAGTTTTTATTTATAAATCTTTCGATTTTTACCACTTATTGGGGGTAAAAAAATACCTAAATTTATTTAAATTCCGCTTCTACTCCTTGATTTATGCCCAAGAAATACGACCTGCATGTGCATACAAGATATTCCAGATGCAGCCTTCTTGATCCTTCTAAGATCCTAGGCATAGCAAAAAAGCGAGGCCTGGATGGCATCGCCATAACAGACCATAATGAGATAAAAGGCGCTCTTGAAGTCAAGAAACTCAATAAGGATAAGGATTTCGAGGTCATCATAGGGGAAGAGGTTAGCACCCCTCAGGGTGAAGTCCTTGCTTTATATCTTAAGAAGAAAATCCCTCCGGGCCAGATAGATAAGGTTCTCAAGGAGATAAAGAAACAAGGAGGCATATCCATAATAGCCCATCCTTTCTCATGGTCTCCTATAGCAAGGCAGAATTTCGATAGGAGATGCGGAGCAAAGCCTGATGCTATAGAAGTATTCAATGCTAGGAGCATCATGCCTTTTGAGAACCGGCGCGCCAGGAAGCTTGCTGAGACGATGGGTATAGCGATGACAGGCAGCAGCGATGCGCACTTCAGTTTTGAGATCGGAGAGGGCATGACAATCTTTGAAGGAGACTTAAGAAAGGCCATAAGATCTAAGAAGACAGGAGCGTATGGGACGACAATAAATGCATATCCTGGTTATCTATGCACTGTTCTTGTTAAGTATGTGTGGAAGCCTTTTTTTTGGAAGTAGATCTATATGATCTTCTGTAATTTTTTCTAATAACAGATTGCGCCCCAAACATTTATAAAAGAATTCTAGTCAACATCCTCATGGAACAAATAATCTTAGTTTTGATAATATCTGTTCTGGGACCTATCATCGGCTCAGCAATCGGAGTCATGAAAAAACCTTCTGATATGTTCATAAGGAATATGCTTGCATTTGCAGCAGGAGTCATGCTTGCAATATCTTTTTTAGAATTGATACCTGAGAGCATACATCTTTCTTCGGTATGGATAGCAGTGATAGGCGTATTATTAGGCTCGATCATGATGTTTTTGTTGGATAAGCTGATCCCCCATATAGACCCCCAGCTTAAGGTCCAGAGCTGCAGCAGGCTAAGGAAAACTTCTATCTACCTTATCATAGGGATATTTATGCATAACTTTCCAGAAGGCATGTCTATGGCTATAGGTGCTGTTACAGATTTTAAAGTCACTCTAGCAATAGCTTTGGCTATTGCCATCCACAACATCCCAGAAGGCATATGCACATCAGCCCCTTACTATCACTGCACTAAGAGGCGCCTTAAAGCTTTTCTTCTATCTTCTTCAACAGCAATCCCTATATTGGCAGGTTTCATATTGGCTTATTACATCTATCAGAACATATCCCTGAACCTGGTAGGGCTGGTAATCGGCGCGACTGCAGGACTTATGATATATATCGCTTCTGACGAACTGATACCCAATTCATGCGCAGATGAGAAAAGCCACAGCCCTATATTTTCCTTGATTGCAGGAGTGCTCCTGGTTATCCTTCTTGGCCTGCTGTAGCCCCGATAATCTTCCTTATCTCTTCTTCTGTGGTCATCTCTACGCTTTCTGCTACTGTCTTAAGGCCTGCAGCGATGTTCTTCCCTTCAGATATATCCTCATGGGTATGGGGGTAGACTATCCATCTCTTTTCCATCTTTGAGAAAGGGTTTACGAAGAAGATGCTGAAGTTCCTCCCAAGATCTACAAATCTCTTCCAGTTCTTGACAAGAAAATCAAGGTTCTTCTGGGTGTAATACACTACAACACTCTTATGATTTTTGGTAGTTTCCAGCTTCTTGAAATCCAGGCTGTCTATGAAAGGTTGTATAAGATAGAAATGCTCTTTCTC
>CAYNQH010000064.1:0-6224 GCA_964399255.1 uncultured Methanosarcinales archaeon
ATCTCTTGAGGGTTATCTCGATATCCTGGTCTATTAGGGCGAGCTGTGCACCTGATCTTTTTGCAGCCTTTATAGCAGAGAGCATGTCAGAACCTGGCTTGACCTTTACTACATTGCCCAGCTTCTTCTGGACATATCCTCCTATGAGGGTGAACAGGTAGCCCTGCAGGCCGATCCTCCCGATGTCGAATATGCTGACTCTTGAACTGCTCTGGTGCTGCAGTGCATAAAGGCGTTTCGCATCAAGCTCTATGGCAACTATGTCAGGCTTCTGGTTTTCTATAGCCTCCCTGACCTCCTTTATGCTCTGCCGGGCTATATGGGAAGTGCCAATTAGTGTGAGGTTTTTGTACTGCATATTGCACAGGATAGGGCTTTTACATATAAAATTTGCCTATAATTTTAATTACTATTAAGTGGTTACATACCGAAACATTTATATATTCTTACATTTTGCTAATAAGAATTAACCAAGAAGGTGATAAAATATTAAGAAAATATTGCTTATCGATTCGGAAAAGGTTATTGCAGAAGATCTTGCTACTATGTTGAGTGAGGATGGTTATTATATCATCCCTGCTTCTGATGCTGCTGAAGCTCTTGCTGCCTATGATCAGGCTCAGGCAGAAGGAGGAGTAGACATGATAATCATAGATCCTGCTGTGAATGATCAGGAAGGAGTATTATCAAAGCAGTCATATCAAGGGCATAGCAGATTTGAGCCAGGTCTTGAACTTCTTGATAAGATGCTTGCTCCAAAGGATGGAAAGGGAATGATGCCTTTTGTCCTGATTTATAGCACTTTGAAAGGTCTTTCAGGAGTGGAAGAGGCATTTAAATTCCATCCTTATGTGAATCAGGTTTTGTGGAAGCCAGTAACATACAGGGCTCTTTTGAAAACTATCGATTCTGTGCTGCAGTAGTATCCTATAGTCACACTATTCTTTTATCTATTATTTTCAATATCTTTAAATAATACCTCTTTGCCCGCAATAAACATGGCAAGAGAGATATTGGTTGTTGAGGAAGATCATTCTATCAGAGAACTTTGGGGAATATTCCTGCAGGCTGCAGGCCTTGAAGCTGTGTTCGCGTATGATTATGATTCTGCTCTATATATGTATAGGGACATGAGCTCTAACGGCGGGATATCTGCCATAATAATCGATCCTAGATTAGACCATAAATGTTATAGGAATCCTTCCCCTCCCTGGACTTATGGGGTTGAGTTTATACACCGCCTCAGGGCAGAGAGCGACGGCTTGGTCCCTCCAATCTATATCCATAGCACAGATCTTGCTCCTGCATTAGGGCCGTCTTATCTTGAGGATGATTTGGGTCCAAGGCCCTATATCGCAGCCCTTGTGCCCAAGCCAGGCTTTAAGGAGATAATATCTAAGCTGAAAGAGCGATCAGAAAAATATGTTTTGCAAGAAGGTCAGACAGGACAAAAAAGAGAAGGGTAAAAAGGGGATTTCATGGGTGGAAAGGTACTTGTCATAGAAAGAGAGGGTCGTGTAAGGAAAGATATGGTATACTTCCTAGGCGAGTTAGGCCTTGACAGCGCTGTGGCATATGACCGGAATTCTGCTTTAAGGGTATATGACGACCTGATGAAGAACGGAGGGGTCTATGCTATAATAATCGACCCTTCATTGGAAGATATTGACCACTATCTCAGCAAAGATAATCCTCTATGGAGATCGGGTCTTGAGGTGCTTGCAAAGATGAAGAAAATGTCTGGGAGGCTGCCTCCGGTTATATTCCATGCTTATAAAGAAGATCCACCACTGTCTGATTTTGATGCAGTCAGGAGGTTCTTTGCTGAAGTGGAATCTGCAGAGACTGTAGAGAAAGGCAGGTCTTACGAGATAGCTGATGTGCTGATAAGCATGATGCACTATGAGAATCTCAAAGAGGCTTGATCTTATTCTTAATCAGGGTCCATTGAGAAACGTTTAAATACCTCTTTGCTTCAAGTCTATGCATGGAAGCAAAAAGAGGTTATGATAAACTGAAGTCAGGATATGAGAAGATCCCTATTAGCTTCTTCAATAAATATATTGAGATTCCGGCGGTAAAAAAGGTCATCGGCAACATTAGGGGGAAAAAGGTTCTTGATGTAGGATGTGCAACAGGGACGCACTCTATGATGCTTAAAGGGAGGGGAGCGATAGTATCAGGCATAGATATCTCTAGTGAGATGGTAGATATAACCAAGAAGAAGATGCCTTCATCTGATTTCAGAGTAGCTGACATGAAGAAAATTCCTTTTAAGGCCAAATCCTTTGATGTTCTGTTCTATGGTCTCTGTATACATTACGAGAAGAATCTTAATATAGTCTTTAAGGAGGCCAATAGGGTTCTCAAGAAAGGAGGTAGGATAATAATATCTACACACAACCCTTGCTGCACAGGCCAGAAAAAGATTAAGGTTGCAGGTAAATATCTCCGGGTGGTGGATGACTATTTTTCCGACAGAAAAAATAAGATGGAGCTTAGTGGGGTTGAGCTCACTATCTATCCTAAGACCATCTCAGGTCTGCTAAACCCCATCATAAGGAATGGATTCAGGCTATTGAATATCTTAGAACCCCAGCCATCAAAAGGGTCAAGAAAATTTGATAAGGAAAGCTATTACCAGACTATCAAGAGACCTTCTTTTATCGTAATTGATGCGCAGAAGCTATAAACTCTCAGAAACTATAATGTCCTATTGATTATCCAGATGCTCTTTTCCAGAGGACATAAGAAAGCCATTTTCTGGAACATTTTACCCAGAACCTTGATATACAACATTTTCTTGGCCTTACCCTATATAAACTTTTTAAACCCATATTCCGAAAGCTTTAAATACTCATTCTGTTTAGTTTTCCCTAACCAAGGAGGGGAATATCATGCTTAAGATGCGAAAAATTTCGGAATCATACGATATGCAGGTTTTTACTGATTCAGGCGAATACTTCGGAGACATTGAAGAGTCTATCCTGACAAAGACTAAGGTTTTTGGATGGAGGGTCAAGGCTACAAAGGGCTCTTACCTGAGCAAGGTCCTAGGCAGCGCTAAAGGAGTTATCGTGCCTCACCAGCTTGTAAAAGCGATAGGCGCAATAATGATAATATCCAAGTCAGCAGTGCCTTCATACACTCCTGAAGAAGGAGAAGAGTAGAGATTATAATGTTTTATTTTTTATAAATTTGTTCTTTTATCTTTTCTGTTTCCTATCATTATTTATGAAATGTCTTATATCAATCTTGATGATTGTGAGGTCGCTTAAAGATGGTATCTGAAAAATCATGCGGAGGCATAGTATTCCTGGCAGGGAGCCCTATGCGATATCTCTTGCTAAAGAACAATGAATCAGGAGGAGGTCACTGGGATTTTCCGAAAGGCCATGTTGAGCCAGGAGAGTCTGAAGAGGAGACTGCATTAAGAGAGATATATGAGGAGACCAAACTTAATGTAAGCATCATAGGTGGCTTTCGCGAGAGCATATCCTATTTTGATAATATCAATTCAGTCGATAAGACTGTTGTTTTCTTCCTGTGCATTGCAGATGACAGTGATGTAGAGTGCAACCCTGATGAGATAGAGTCTCACGTCTGGCTATGATTCAAGGAAGCTTTGACAAAGCTGACGCATGAAAATGCAAAGATGCTGCTCAGGAAAGCAGATTCTTTCTTTAGCACAATGAGTAAATGAGGCTATCTTAGGTTGTCTTCATCTATCTTGGCGGCAAAGAAAATAAAAATAAGAAAAAATATTCAAAACTCCTGCATTGATCCTATCTCACAAGATAGAAACCTATGGTCTGTGTCAGGCTTGGAGATGTGTTCTCTGATTCTATTTCACTGATTCTTCTCTTCAGACCTTCCATAGATATATACTTCTGGCCGTCTCTTGTCTTGACCTCATAGGCTGCAGTGTTTGCATCTTCTGCTCCTTCCTGGATCTTTATCAGGTCTCCGGTAGTCTTTGTCACATTGCCCTTAGCGCTCTTTCCCTTCACAAGTGCATTGAGTATCTGGCCGTAGGAGGTTGTAGACTTTGGCACACTCATCACTTTGACAAGGCATTCATCTATCTGCATATAGCTAGGATCAGTCTCTGCAGGCATATTGTCCTTGTTGTAGCCTGTGCTTTCCTTGACTGCAGCCTCAAATGGCTTTACAGTTTCGTCCTCTATCTCCTTGACGAGCATCTTTGCCATAACATAGACTCGGCCGTTGCCTGCTTCAAGCTTTCCGTAGTTCTTTATAGGCACAGCAATCTTTGCAGGAATCTCAACATCGTTATCATAGCTTATCTTCTGCTCTACTATAGCCCCTTTGACCTCGTTCTGCAGCCCGTTTATCTTGTCAACAAGGAAATCAACAGAGAGGTATGCTTTATCCTCTATGGTCAGCACTCCCTTTTTCCTTTCTCCTTTTGCATATTCATCTTCAATAACCTGCAGGTCTCTCTGAAGGCTCTCGAATACCTCTGCATATCCAGGTCTTTTGTTCGTAGGCTTTGTTGTAACAGTGAACACTATGCCGTCAAGATCCTTCTCTGTAACAGTCTCTTGTGCAGGCCTGTTCTCATTGTCAAAGCCGGTGTTTTCCTTCAATGCCGCTTCAAATGGTTTTATTACCTCGTTCTTGAGGAAGGCCATGCCTCCCTGTAGGGCCCTGAAATAGCTGTCTACGCTCTCTTTGTTCAAGCCTGTGAAAGGCTGGGGTTTTTCAACATTTATCACATTCATTTTTCCACCTTCATTGTTTGTTTTTTATTGCTTATCCTTTTCTTGCTTATGTTTTGCTTAATAAGCGTTCACCGGTAGTTTTCGCAAACTTTCCGATAGGTATATGGAGGAAATATACCTATAATAATTATTGTGGGGATAATTATCACCTTATTATAGAAATTGTATTGTTAAGCATATCCAAACAACTAGCTACAGGATATAGGATAAGCAGGGAACATTAACTAATGGGGCTATGCTTCTTCGGTAAAAAGGGAAGAAGGAAGGAAAGACCTCTTATAGTACTGCTCGAACTCTATGATATTGAATGTCTCGATGAGGTCTATGAAGTCCTGCCTCAGCTGGTGGATGAGGTATCTTATCCTTGTCTTGTCTGTCGACTCTATATCTATCTCCATCTCCCAATCCCCTACAGTCTTGTTGAGCTGGACGATCTCTTTAGTGTTAAGCATGAACTCCATGAGCTGCGCTTCTCTCTCTTGAGATAGGTTGTGAAGCTTGAGGAAAAGCCTGAACTTGTAGATATCCATCTTATCTATATCGATTATATACTTGAAACCTCTTATTATCTTCTTATCCTTAAGGCTTTGTATGACTGACTTTACAGTCTTTATGTTAAGTCCTGATTTTTTGGATAAGGAGGTTATCCTTATCAAAGGCTCGTTCAGGAGGTACTTTGCCATCTCCATCTCGTTCTTGCTGAACTCCTTGACTTTCCTGTCTCCTCCTATGATTATATCCTTCTTCTCAAGCTCATTCAGTATGGATGCGTTCCTTGTGAGGTATACTTTAGGATAGATATGTGTGACAAGGTTAAGGACGATCTTGTAGTTGTTTAGGGTCTTTATGAGCTCTCCGACCTTCTTGAGTTCCTTATTGAACCTTGAAGGGTTTGGCGCCTCTATCTCTATTGCCAGGTCGAATTCTCCTGTAAGCTCGTATATAGCGACGATATAGGGATTTTCAGCAAGTCTCTTGAGAGTTGTTGCCTTGTCCTTCTCGCTTATATAACCTCCTTTGAAATACACCCTGAAGAGGATAAGGCCGAAATGGGAATAGTCGAATACGCAGTGAGGATTATGTATTATCCTCTCCTTTTCAAGCAGCCTTGTGGAGTATTTGAGCCTTTGCGGGCTTTTTTTAAGGGTAGATGCCGCATCCTTTAGCTTCATACGTGAGTTTTCTGCATATAATAAGAGAAGCTCTTTGTTTATTTTTGCCATATATTAGCTTATTTTTTTAACTTATTAATAAATTTTTTGATTTTTTTACCAATAAATAAAAAGAATGTCGTGGGAAAATATAAATATAGGGATTAGTATACTGGTTAGTATGGAACCTAATAATGCGTTGGACCTATATGGATGGCTCTCAAGATTTCAATGCGAGGTCAACCTTAACGACTGGCTTTCCAATGCTAAGTTCGATAAAGGAAGGCTTGTGCAGAAGAATGGGGCGCCTATGCAGCCGGGGCTAGGA
>CAYNQH010000065.1:0-6130 GCA_964399255.1 uncultured Methanosarcinales archaeon
AAGAGCCTCTTTCTTGGGTATTGCTGAAAATCCTCCCACTATAGGTGTTATAGGATGCACTTCTCTTCCGCCTATCTCAGTGAGCATAGCATTCCCTATCCTCTTAAGCTCGAGCGCAAGCTGGACTTCCTTCTTATACTTCGCAGCCATAGCGACTGCACTCTCATATCCAAGATAATCTGGAAGGGCAAGGAAGAAGCAATGCAGGATATGGTCCTGTATCATCCCCCCATAATGCAGCAGCTCTCTCAGCTGTTTTGATTGAGGGCTTACTTCTACCCCAAGAGCATGCTCTACAGCCCTAAGACCTGCGATAGTATGAGATGTAGAGCAAAGGCCGCATATCCTTGATGCGATATGAGGCGCCTCTTCAGAATTATTCCCTCTAAGTATGTTCTCGAAATACCTCGATCCTTCTACTACGCTGAGATTAGCCTGCTCTACCTTCCCTCCCCTTATCTTGAGCACGAGTTTTGCATGGCCTTCGATCTTTGTTATATGGTCTAAAGTGATCGTCCTGGAGCCGCCTGCATTGCTCTTAACAGGAGTCTTAGGTGCAGAAGTCTTAGGTTCATCAACCTTCTTGCCTTTGGCAGGAAGGCTCTTCTTGGATACTTTCTTCGCAGTCTTCTTTTTCATTTTTTTCATTTTAACTTCTCAAATTTCTTAGAGATCCCCGCATATCTATGGACCATCCTTTTTATCTGGTCGAGAGTATATCCTTTTTTCTCAAGCAGCTTGATATGGCCATCGATGTTCCCATCTTCTGTAGGGGCCTTGCAGCCGGAACAAGGCACACCATGGCTAGGGCATATCGCTCCGCAGCCTCCGTTAGTTATAGGGCCTAAGCAAGGCTCATTGCGCCATTGCAGCAAACAGACATTGTTCCTGTTCCTGCATTCTACACATACAGGCTTGTCATACTCCTGAGGGACTTTTCCCAGCAGAAGCTGCTTTAGCGCAGAAAGGAACTCATACTTGTCTACAGGACATCCTGTAAGATGGAGATCGACCTTTACTACACAATCAAGAGGCCTTGGATCAGGTGAAGCATCCTTCATGACAACAGAGCACATCATCCCTGAAAGATCATCTTTCCCTATGAAATGCTTCATGTAGGGTATGCCTGCATGTGTTGCGCAGGCGCCTATCGCGACAAGATACTTTGATTCTTTCCTTATCTTCTTCAGCTCCTCCTCATTCTCTTTCGTGACTACTGCCCCTTCGATGAAGGACACATCAAAAGGGCCTTCAGCATTAGTCGCCTTAGCTATAGGGAAGCTCAATATATCTACCTGGTTGAATATCTCAAGCAGCTCTTTCTCCAGATCAAGTATCTTCATCTGGCAGCCTGAGCATGAAGTCAGAGAGAAGATGCCTACTCTAGGCTTCTTTGAGCTCTTCTTCCCTGATCTCTCAGTCTTCCCTGATCTCTCAGTCTTCCCTGATCTCTCAGGCTTGGCCTTTACCTTTGATGCCTCGACCTTTTTCTGAGTCTTTTTATTTGGAGTTTTCTTCTTTACCATATTTTTTATATCATCCTGAACTGATAATCTGGCCCTAATCTTCCAACCATTTAGCTGAATCATACCTGAATACAGGACCATGCTCGCAGACATACTTGCCTCCGACAAGGCAGTGGCCGCACTTGCCTATACCGCATTGCATCATCCTTTCAAGGCTGACATATATCTGGTCATCGTTGAAGCCCAGGTTCTTGAGGCTCTGTATGACAAATTTCATCATTATAGGAGGCCCGCAGGCTGCGACAATCTTCTTGTTGTTGTCCATGCCTGAACTGTCAATCAGCTTCGTGACTACACCTACATTGCCTTTCCATCTCTTGTCTCCTTTGTCTACTGTCATGCTGACCTTGAATCTCTTCTGCCATTCCTTAAGGTCTTCCTTGAAAAGGATGTCTGAAGGGCTCCTGTATCCCAGGAAAAGCTCTGCTCCGTCGAACTTATCCATGTTCTTCTCAACATACTGGATGATGCTCCTGAGAGGAGCTACCCCTGACCCCCCGCCTATTATCACAATCTTATCACCATCAAAATAATGCATAGGATAGCCATGACCATAAGGGCCTCTGACACCGATCAAATCACCCACCTTAAGGTTATGCAATGCTGTCGTGACATTTCCTACTTTCCTCACAAGGAATTCTATATGATCCTCTGAATAGGAGCATATCCCAAGAGGGCATTCTCCTATCCCCACTACAGAGACCTGGACGAACTGGCCTGGATGATGGGCCATCTTCATCTTTACCCTAAACCTTTTCGAGTCAGAGCTCTCATCCCATATCTTGTCTATCTTTACCAGTTCCGGAACATAATCATATACCATATTTATCAACCTTCTACAATATCTTTGCGTCTTCTTCTTTGTCTTTTTCTTTGTATCCTGTTATCATATTATTACAGCTTATTGATCATCTCCACCATATCTATCCCTGGAGGGCAGTTGGATATGCATCTTCCGCAGCCTGTGCACATGAAAAGCTTATGCTCTTCAGGGAAATAGTCCATCTTATGGAATATCCTATGCTTCAGCCTTTTCGCCCTCTCTTCCCTAAAGACGAATCCTCCTGCAACCCTTGTAAAATTCTTCAGCTGGCAGGAAGCGTGGAACCTTATCCTGGAGCCTGATCTTACATCTTCCAGCTTAGGGTCGTCAGAAACATCAAAGCAGGGGCATGTCGGGCAGGTCATGGTGCATGCTGCGCAGCTCAGGCACCTTTCTGCTTCTTCCTCCCATACCCTATGATGGAAAGAGGATTTCATCTTATCTGCCTGCCCCTCATTTATCCTCTTGCTGCAGTCGAGTTTAGGATCAGGAAATCTTTCAGAAGATTCTTGGAAAAGAGGAGAGATAAGTTCTTGGCCTTTCAGAGATCCTGCCTTCACATAATATCTTGTTCCGGATTCTACAAAAGCAAGGTCGAATCCTCCTTTAAGCTTGTCTCCTCCTACAGAGGTACAGAAACAATCCTTGCCAGGGCTTTTGCAGAGAAGTGCTATCAAGACAGTGCTTTCCCTTTTTGACATATAGTAAGGGTCTGTCACGAACAGCTTATCTACAACTAGCAACGCGTTTATATCGCAAGGCCTGACCCCTAATATCACTCTCTTTACTTTTTTTATATCTCGCTTGACACTGCCTGGGCTGTAGCTGAAAAGCTCCTCATTCTCAGGAAAGAAATATCTGTTAAGAGGATATGCTGTATTATTGAAGCTCAGATCAACATCTCTCAATGAATCGACTTTGTCAAAGATATGTATCTCATCCTTCTTTATAGGGGCTATGACCTCATCGAAATCCTTCTTAAGGCTGTTGAAGAAACCGGTTAGCAGACTTTTATCTAGAGTATAAACCTTATTCTCTACCTCTTTTTCTGCCATTTGACCCCTTTTTTTAAGAATCCAGGAAACAGATATTTATAAATGTTTTGGATAAATGCGTAAAGAATAATAAATACATTGATCAACTTCCTGATTAACTTCCTGATTAACTTCCTGATTAACTTGCTGATAAACTGCTACTTATTTAGCCGGTCTATCAGGCCGTCTGTATAACTTGCTTCTAAATTTATCTTTCTTCCCTGATACATCAATATCCTGCCTTCCTCCTTCGGAGTGATCTTGCCGATCTTTTCTGCTACAATCCCTGCTGCCTTATACTCCTCTAAAAGCTCTTCTGATCTGGATCCAGGAATGCTTATAAGAAGGGCGCCGGAACCAAATATTCCCAGAGGATCATCACCTGTAGCTTTACATATCACTCTTGTCTCTTCAAGGATAGGGATCTTATCATATTCCACAAAAACCCCCTTGTCTGACGCTATTGCAACCTCTTCTATCCCTTTTCTAACTCCTCCTTCTGTCGGGTCATGCAATGAATTCGGCTTATATTTCCAAGAGATATAAGCTGCTGGAGCGATACATATCCCCGGTTCATAGATAAAATTCTGAGCACTCCTGACCAAAGAGAGGTCAACCTTGCCAGCTAGTTGGTCATACAGGTCTGAAGCCAGTATAGCTGTGCCTTCAATCCCCACACCACCTGTAAGGATGAGAGAATCGCCTTCTTCGGCACCAGATGTCCTTATGATATCATCCTTATCCACCTCCCCTATGAGGGTAAGCACGATCCCTGGATTTTTCACATAGGTGGTTATCTCTGTATGGCCTGTCACTAGAGAGATCCTATATTTTCTGACTGATTCATACAACTGCTCAAAGAAGGAATTAACCTCAGATAAGGTTATTCCCTCAGGGAAGAAGACGCTTGCCGAGCCCCACTTAGGTATAGCCCCTCTAGTCACTATATCATTGACATTTATCGCAACAGCATATAGAGGCGCATTTTTTATATCAACAAGGATAGGGTCGACACAAACTGCGATACAGTTATTTTTTGTTTGAGACATATCTATGATTGCTGCATCTTCACCTATCTTTGGACCTAACAAGACCCTATCATCTCCAATGTTTGTATATTTCTTAAGGATTTCAGACAGGACCTGATCAGATATCTTTCCCAGCTTCAACTTTTCCATAGATTCTTTATAGGTTAAAAGTTTATTAATCTTTGTCAGGATATTTCGGAAATATTCCAATAAGGTTCAGAAAAATTTAAAGATATGTAAAAGTAAGGATTAGATTAAGAAAATAGATAAGAAATAAATAAAATAAAGTGTCATTTCTTGACGATCTTTATGCACTGTACAGGGCATACTTCTTCAGCAACCTTGTTACACCCTATCTTGTTCTCATCAAGTTCTAATCTTTCGACATTCTCAGCATCCTTCTTAGAACCTTTAAGGTGTGAGAGTGACTCGCTTTTCTTCATCTCCCAGAAAGAAGGACAGTCTCTTGCGCATGCACCACATCCTATGCAGTCATCAAGATAATGCTCAACAACCATCTTAGCCATGATTATCACCTCAATAGAGAATCTATATTTCCCATATAAAAAACTATCTTTTTCTATTATATAATGGTCATAAATATTTATAAATAAAAATGATAGTTTACATTAAAAAAAAGCATATTTTTATATTTAAAAAAAGAGGTGGGTTAAGGTGGATGATTGGAAAAAGACAGCTTTTATTCTATGGTTTGATCAGTTAGTGATAGAAGATGTCCCTTTAGTTGGCGGAAAGAACGCTTCTCTGGGAGAGATGTACCGTTCATTGACCTCAAAAGGCGTCCGCGTACCGAATGGTTTCGCAGTTACAGCTTATGCTTATAGGTATCTTCTGGAAAAGGCAGGTATAAAAGATAAGATAAAAGACACCCTTAAAGACCTCAACACAAAAGATATGGACAACCTTGCAGAGCACGGCCATAAGGTAAGGCAGATAATCAGGAGCGCTGAATTCCCTCCTGAGCTGAGGGAAGCGATAATAAAATCCTACAAGGACATATGCAATGCTTACAAGGTAAAGAATGTGGACGTCGCTGTAAGAAGTTCTGCAACAGCAGAAGACCTTCCTGATGCGAGCTTTGCAGGCCAGCAGGAGACCTATCTTAACATCAGAGGAGAAGAGCACCTCATAGAAGCCTGCAAGAAATGCTTCGCTTCACTCTTCACAAACAGGGCTATATCCTACAGGGAAGACAAAGGATTCGACCATTTCTCTATCGCACTTTCTATCGGAGTCCAGAAGATGGTCAGGTCAGACATGGCCTGCTCTGGAGTCATGTTCTCTATAGATACAGAATCAGGATTCAGGGATGCAGCATTCATAACAGGCGCTTATGGCCTAGGAGAGAATGTCGTGCAGGGAGCGGTCAACCCTGATGAGTACTATGTCTTCAAGCCTACACTCAAGCAGGGCTTCAAGCCTATAATCTCGAAGAGCGTAGGTGAGAAGAGCATAAAGATGATCTATGACATGCAGGGCTCAAAGGCTACCACAAAGAATATCTCTGTGCCTGAAGAAGAAAGGAGGAAGTTTGTCATAAGCGATGAAGAGATCCTCACCCTTGCAAGGTGGGCCTGCACGATAGAAGACCATTATTCTTCTAAAGTAGGCCACTTCAAGCCTATGGATATGGAATGGGCGAAGGACGGCCAGACAGGAGAGCTTTTCATAGTGCAGGCAAGGCCTGAGACAGTGATG
>CAYNQH010000066.1:0-2879 GCA_964399255.1 uncultured Methanosarcinales archaeon
TTCGAAAGCAGCCTTAGCTTTATCATGTTGAGCTGGCTGGTTATCTCTGAAGGCTCGAAGAAGGCAAGCCCCTGGGTGAGAGGGCCTGATCTTGACATTGCTGCAATTGACTGCTGTATCAATGTCCCCATGCTGTTGAGAGGCCCCTGCAGGCTGTAGATTATCCCTATTGATGCCTCGGATATCCCCCATAACAGGATTATGAAAAGTATATCGAGCAGTATTATATATACAGCTTTTATGCTGAAAGAGCGGAAGCTGTCTATAATGATTTTCTTCTCTTCAGATATATACGCCTCTGCTTTTTTGATGGCCTTTTTTGTTTTACTCATCCTGTCTATCATTATTCATACTCCTCTGGGAATAGGAGCCTCTTGTCCTGGACATTTGCTATAGGGAATGTTCCTTGGGATGGCGAGCATATGCCGCATTTCTCATATTTTATCACCATCTGGGTGAAGGTTCCGTTTAGGTATACTGCATTGTAGTTTGCAGCCCCTCCTGCTGCAGAGGCATTGCCTTTTTCAAGAAGGTATGTATCTATACCTCCCCTGAGCTCTATAGTATACTCCATATGCCCTCTTGCGGGCTCGATATAATAAGAATATTCATATAATGTTGTCTTGTCAGGAAGCTCTATAAAGTCGCTCTGGGCCTGATATGTCGCAGCCATGTTCGAGAAAGGCTGATCGCTTGTCCTTGTTCCCGGTAGGTTGTCATTTGGGGCTTTTGAGCCGCCCCATTTGCTGCAGAAATCTATCTCCCAAGGTGCTACATCATACCATTTAGTCGTAGGAGACCCTCCTCCGTCAGGATAACCCTCCTGGGAACCGCTTATAGTATCCCAGTATTCTTTGTCAAACATCCCATAATTTTTAGGGCTTGCAGACGGCAGAGCCATCGCTATGATTATAAGGATCATCAATAGGTTCCTTATCTTGATTATCCTAGCAATAGGTATCGCCCTCCAGATCCTGATTATACTGTTCAAGGTCAAATCCATTCTCGATTACATCCCTTATCTCATCTATTACCAAAGTTACGCCCATTATGTTGCAGAACATGTTCCAGGCATGGTTTAGGCTGTGTTCATACCATGATGAAGGGAGTTCCATAGCTTCTGCTATAGCTGTACCTGCATCTGCCTTTTCAAGTTCTACGCATGCGCCTGGAAGCATCTCTGTGCAGGGGACTAAGGCTGATTTTTTATTCCAGCATGTAGGCGCTTTTGTGCTTATTGAGCTGCTGCAGGATAGTCCCTGGCAAAACTTGTTGAAGCCTTCGTCTATAGACATCTTAGGGATGTTGAATAGGCAGAAATCATCTATGCATGCGCAACCGTATGCTATCGAGGCCATCATAGTAGGGATATTATTCCAGATTGCCAAAAGGAAATTGGAGAGATAGTCCAGGATATCTGCTCCTGTTATGAGATATTGCGCGCTCTGCACGTATAAGCATTCCTGCTCCTTGAAAGCCCGCTCACAGCCATATATAGGCACTCCATTCTTTGCGTTGTTCTCAAGGCATTTCAGGCGTTTGCACTGTATCTCTTTCTCCTTCTTCCAGTTGTATATCATGCCCGGCAGGCAGAGGCAGGATTCTGCATAGTGGATGCTCTTGTAGGGATCCCATATCCATGTGCTTGTAGGGCCTATGGTTGATTGTGTATCCATACCTGTGTCCATATACCCATAGTTCCTCTGGTTATAGTAGAATCCGCTTACACCAGTATCCCTGAACATCTGAAGCCTCGCGTCTTCGTTGGTGAAGGTAAAATCAGGGTCATAGAAGGACTGTATCGATTCAAGCGCATCCTGTTGGTCATTGAAATTATCCCATTTGTCTCCTTCCACATTTGATAATGTGCTTGGTCCTCTTGCAGCGTTGCTCAGAGTGAAAGCGGCTTCAAGCATTGACTGCCAGTCGCAGAGCCTGCATTCATATATGAAACAGGTGAACTTCATGAAGCTCCCAAGGTTGAAACCGACTCCAGGGGGCCATATAGCAGTGACGATCCTATGGAGGTATGTCGATGCTGAACAGTATATGTCCCATAATATCGTTGCTGATAGTATCAGAGGAGGGTATGCGGCGCACCCTACAGCTTTTGTTATAGCTTCAGTACTTCCTATACAGTCTGAATATGCAACTACCGCTTCAGGTACAAGAGCGAATGAGGTCAGGTAAACTGCGGGCTTCAAGCCCTGCATTATCCCGTCGATAGCTACCATCGCCTGGAATGCAGTGCACATACCCCCTAGTATCTTGTTCCACTCTTCCCATTCCTTGAGAAGCTCGTCTATCTCAGCTATCTTCTCTTCTGCTTCATCTATCTTATCCCGGACATTATTTGGTACATAGTCTACCGGTGAATTGTATGCAGGCACCCACCATTCTATATTCTCTTTTTCAGGGTTCCTGTATATCACTAGCCCTCTCTGGACCCTAAGGCTTACTTCACATTTCACTATGAAATAATCTTCAAGGAACTGGTCTGCTGTCCCTTCCCCCCCTACATCCATTATCACATAGGGGTTTAGTGTGTTCTCATACAGCATGTGCACATCTTCCCTTGTAGGGGTGGCCGAGCAATCGTCTGATACTGAAACTTCTTTTATTATGACGCCATCTGCGGCTGGCTCTATTACGAACTTGTTGAAAAGCGTTATCTGTGTGATAGATGCTATCTTCCTGTCTATCTTTGCATAGTTGCTGTCTTCAGGGATGATGTTGACCACATTTGGATCGCCTGTGACATCAGTCTCGCATATGTCTAGGGTGTAATTTGTCTGGTTCTTATGCCCAACAACATCCTCGACAAAGAACTGCACTTTTGCATTGGCTCTTTTTACTGATATTAGATCATCTACCTCGAA
>CAYNQH010000066.1:2889-6112 GCA_964399255.1 uncultured Methanosarcinales archaeon
TTCCTCACAAGTGCCTATCCTCTCTTCTTTTCCCACTGTTATCTCTGAGGTATCGAGCCTTATCTCTTTCACTCCTGATACCCTCTCATCTACCTCTACATCAAAGTATAAGGCATCTCCGGATGTCGGGCAGTCTCCTGATTCTGTGCTATGGTTTATCTTCAGGAAGCTGGGAGTCCTGTTGTCATAGATCACATTCACAGAGGATTCTCCCTGCAGGAAATTGTCAGCATCATCTGTTGAGAAAGGGTATATCTCAAGTTCTCTCTGCGCCCCTAAGGGGAGAGGAGGTACATCGAACAGGCCCCATCGGCAGCTCCAAAGCTGCCCTTCTTTGACACAGTCTGTAGCTCTTACTGTCTTGTATTGGCTTCCGAGAAGAGGGGAGAAGTCTATATAGACCCTCTTGCTCTTGAATCCTGACTCGTCTTCTTCTAATGCTAAGAATATAGTGTTATTCTCCTCAGTCACATAGCTCGTTCCATCCCTTACTGCCTGGGATTCTATCTTATACACTTCTGCCCTGCTTGTGTCATAGTTGAGCATATATGTGAAGGTAAGCTGGTTCTTGTTGCCGAATAGGTCCTCTGCATATACAGTGATATTCCTTGGGCCTGAATATGTTATTGCTGCTATTACGAAATCGAATGAGCATAGGCTTTCCCCGAGGCCAAGATTCTGGCATCTTGAAGCAGGATATGCCCTGTAAGGATCAAGTGAAGAATCCCCTGGCGGGAAGATGTCCTCTATAAGTGGGGTGAGGTCAGCCTTGACCTTTTTAGTGTCAAGATTTATATCGTTTATTATCACAGTTACAGTCAGGTTCTGCCTGAGGTTAGGGCCTAGAGCTGTGAGATTGGTCCCGTCCTGATTGTATATCCTCAGGGGGCCCTTGATAACCGGTCCGGTGAAGTCTATAGGTATTGACACTTCAGGAGAATCTCCTGGGGCGAGCAGGTTATCATAAGCCTTTGCTGATACTGGCAGGTAGCCCTGCATGGTTGACGGGATCTCTGTCTTTCCGGTGTAGGAGCATTCCCCAGGCTTGCCATCTACTTCTAAGGTGTAAGATTTTATTCCTGCAATGAAGAATTCAACCTTCTTTATCCCGGAGCAGTCAGTGTCCTTGCAGTCAGTGCATGCACTATCTACTATGGTATAATAAGCATAAAGCCTGCCTTCTTCTAGCTTAGGATTGAATTCTGTGAATTCAGGAGGGAGCTCATCTACCTTTATCTCGGCTATATTATTGGCTAGAGGGGCGCCTTTAATGTCAGAATATAATAGGATCACATATTTCATAACTCCAGAGCCTGAAGCGAAAGGGCCCTGCCAGTAGCAGTCTGAAGAGAGATCAGGGTTTTTGGAACAGGTCTGCACAGGATTTCCGTATATAGTTATCTGGTCATTGGTGATCTCATCATCTCCTGCTATGGACGCTTTCAGATGGATCTTTGAGAAATCATACTTCTGCCTATACCCCTGGATGTTGTCCTGCCCGGTTATGTTCAATGTTATTAGCTCTATAGCCATTACCTTAGAAGAATAGACAGTCAGGCTTAAGACCAACCATATCATGAACATTGCCGCAAAGGGCAGGTATTTATTCCCCATTTGGTTTAAAAATAAAGCCCTTTATTAATAAAATTTGTGGTCAGAAGGCCCCCGGGCAGGGTTTTACATTTAGAGAGTAGTAAAGTTAAGAGATCAATAGATAAAATAGGTCTTACCTTTTCTTTATATCTTGCTTAGCAATATCTCAAACTCTTTGCCTTTTATCTTCTCTTTCTTTGAATGCTCAAATCTCTTTGAGCACTTTTCAGATATCTCGATATCAGAAGCGCCTACTTTCTCTTTTATGCTTTTCTTCCATGCTCCAAGCATCCCTATGCCCTCTTTATCCGAGACTATGCAGAGAGAGATATTATCTGTCTTCTGGAGGCCTGCAGTTTTCCTGAGGCTCTGGACACGCCTCATTATCTCACGGGCGAACCCTTCCTTCTCAAGCTCAGGATCTTTTTCCTCATTGATATAAAGCTCTCCGAACCTGAAGTCTGCTTCTATATAAGGATGAGGTATATCCTTCTTTATTATCAGATGCTTCTCCAGTATATCGAACTTCTCCTTGTCTATCATGGCTTCGTACTTGCCTGACTTCTTTATCTTGCTGAGTATGCTTTCCTTGCTTGTTGTAGTAAGATGAGCTATTATCTTCGCTGCCTTGTCGCCGAAATCCGGTGCGAGCTTTGCATAATCCGCCTTGACATCGCATTGTATCCCCTCAAGCTTGTCTTTGAAGGATATCTCTTTTATATTGGTCTGGTTCTTTATTATCTCCTGGAGCTTTTTCACAGAGCTTATTATCTTATCTTCTTTTGTGGCAAAGACAGCCTCTTTCAATGGCCACCTAACCCCGGTCTGTATCTTCTCTCTTGCAGATAGTATTGCCTGTATTGCGGCCTGCGCTATCTCAAAATCCTTCTCGAGCTCTTTTTCTATGAGCGAGCCATCTGCTTCAGGCCAGCTGAAAAAGGATATGCTCTCTGGCTTAAGCTTGTATTCCTTCTTGATATTTAGGTATACCTTCTCTGTTATGAAAGGGCAGACAGGAGCCATGATCTTCAATGTTTCCATGAGCACGGTATACATAGTAAAGAATATGTTCCTCTTCTCATCTTCTGTGCCTAATGCAGACTTATCCCTTATGAACTGTATATATGTCCTGCTAAGGTCAAGGAATAATGATTCTATCATAGGAGGGATCCTGTCAAGCTGGTATGATTCGAAAAGCCCTGTAACTTCAGTTATAGTAGACGCAAGCCTGGAAAGGATGAACCTATCCTCATGGCTCAACACTTTCTTATCCTTCTCTACCTTCTGGATGTCCTTTATCGTGAATCCATTCTGCCTTGAAAGGTCTAAAAGAAGCTTGTGTATGTTCCATAACACTGTCAGGTTCCTGTTCTTGAGCTTTGCCTCGTCCCAGCTGAAATTCATATCTTCCCCTGCAGCAGTAGGTATGGTGTAAAGCCTCAATGTATCAGCCCCATGCTTGTCTATTATCTCATAAGGCGATATGACATTCCCCAGGGATTTGCTCATCTTTACCCCTTCGACATCTGTGACAAAACCGTGCATATAGCAGGAGTCGAAGCAGTTCCTGTCAAATGCGAGGAATGAGGTGACCATCAGCAGGTTGAACCATCCTCTTATCTGGTCCTTC
>CAYNQH010000067.1:0-6012 GCA_964399255.1 uncultured Methanosarcinales archaeon
AAAAGAGGAGGGGGAAGTAGAGACATTATTTCCGCGAGGTCTGCCGAATAAGCTTGAGGTCGGTAAGACATACGCGTTCTTGTGCTATCATACTGAATACCGAAGCAGGGATCCTTGGGATTTTTCTCAGCCGAACTTCTACCTTGTCCTTTATGTAAAGAATCATGGGTTCCATGACAGGATAGATATTATAGATGACCTTACTGATATGGACACATCTAACCTATGCCTGAACGAGAATATCCAGGTCCGTGATTTTAGGAAAAAGAAGAACAAGTTTGCATTCTGAGATTGATTGAAAAAATTGGAAAAAAGGTGCCGGTGACGGGATCTGAACCCGTGGCCTCTAGATTACCTAGTCGAGTTATATCACTGCCCTGAGGCTCATCACTCAAACATATGAGTCTAGCGCTCTAACCAGGCTGAGCTACACCGGCATAATGGGGAAGAAAAAGAGTTTATTTTTAAATGTTTTGGCTTACAGGGCCTTTATGAGGGCATTTTTGACCTTTTCAGCCTCTCCATCTTGATATTTTCCCTGGGGCCAGTGCTTGAAGCCGTCTCCTTTAAACCTTGGTATGATATGGAAATGCAGATGAGGCACTAGCTGGCCTGCTGCCTGCGAATTGCTCTGTATGATATTGATGCCGTCAGCCTTGACTCCATTTTTGACTGCTATAGAAACATTCTTTACAGCAAGGATCACTTTCTGAAGGATTGCATCTTCTGTCTCAAGCAATGTCTCGCTGTGTTTCTTTGGTATGACAAGCACATGCCCTTTGTTCACAGGGCCTATGTCTAAGAAAGCAAATAAATCCTTGTCTTCATAGATCTTGTTGCTAGGGATTTCTCCTTTTATTATCTTGCAGAATATGCATGAGTCCATCTTTCCTCCTCTTGTTTCTCTTTTTTCTATCTAAGCCACCTGTTCAGGAATACAACTATCCGCTCCAGTAGGAAATCTCTATGTTCCTTGCCTCTGAACCAATGGTCTGCACCTTCTATCTCCTCAAACTCTTTCGGCTCTGGAAAATGATAAAGCAGCTCGCGAAGCTCAGAGTAAGGAGTTCTCATATCATCTGTGCCGTGAAGTATCAGCTTTGGGCATATGACCTTTTTTGCAGCTTCAAGTATATCATGCTTCTTGCTGTCATGGTAGAATCCTACATGTATCCTGTCGCCTTCATGGTCTGTATGCCAGCCTGTATTGATCCATTCTGTTATATCTGTCTCCCTGAAATGGGACTGTATAAACTCTGATATATCCGACCTTGCTGCTATGGTGACCAGGGCTTTTATCCTCTTATCTTCGGATGCGGCAAGTATTGCTATCATTGCTCCAAGGTCATGGCCGATGACTGAAATGTTGTTCTTATCCACAGCAGGGTGTTTTTCTATGAAATCTATCGCTTTCTTCAGGTCATGGACCATCTTTGTTATGGTCGCGAATTCAGGTTCTCCATGGCTATCCCCATGGTGAGAGAAATCAAACCTGAGTATGACAAACCGGAAGTAGGACAGATGATTGGCTATATCTATTATGAACTCATCCCCTTTGTGGGACTTGAAACCATGGCATACTATAACAGCAGGCCTTTTCTCCCTGACTTCTGGGAGCTTCAGAACTCCTGAAAGATGGATTCCTTCTTCTTTCTCGAACATAACTTCTTTTTCTATCATATTGCCCTTGCCTTACATCATCAGGTGCTTCTTGAAGAATCTTGCCGAATACCCTGCGACTTTCTTCTGCATCCCAGGCTCCCACCAGCTGTGGGTCTTGGTGTCTGTGATAATGAGCTTCTTCTCCCCGCCCAGAGCTTCTATTATATCTTTGCTGTCCTCTACCTCGACGCTCCGGTCTCCTTTCGCATGGATAAGCAGTACAGGCACTTTGATCTTCCTTGCAGAGTCGAGGACATTGTGGTTGTCATGGTCATCGAAAAAGTTCTTTCTAAGCCTGAGCAGGTCTGTGCCATGCTTCAATGTTACCAGCCCTGAATTCTTCAGCGCCTTGAGCATCTTGAATGAAAGGCCATAATGCTTTTTATATTCATGCGTCCGTGCTACTGGTGCGAGGGTTACGGCGCATCTTATCCTCTTGTCAGCTGCTGTCGTGAGGATAGCAGTTGCTCCGCCCATGCTATGCCCTGCAATGCCTATCTTCTCCTTGTCTATGCCTTTCTGATTCCTTAGGGAGGTTACAGCTTTCTTAGCGTCACTTATCAGCTGGGTGTATGTGCCCTGGCTTATCTTTCCTTCAGATTCCCCGTTTCCTGTGAAGTCAAACCTGAGCGCTGCTATCCCCTGCTTCTCGAGACCTTCTGATATGGCCTCTATCAAAGGCCGGTTCTTGTTGCCTCCGAAGCCATGGCATACTACCACTCCAGGAAAAGGGCCTTTTCCTTCAGGGATGTTCAGTATACCTGAAAGTTTCTGGCCTTTGCTGTTATTGAACCTTATTTTCTTCTGCATCTTCCTTCAGCGATATGAACTCGATCTTGTCTTTCTCTAGGTCGAGTATCGCTATCGTCTCTGAGCCTCCCCAATAGTGCCCGCCGGGGTTGATTATCCTAGCGATTCCTATCTTGTCGTCTCTCTTCTGATGGGTGTGGCCGTGGATGACATAGCTGTACCTGCCTGACTTTGCTGCCTGCTCTGCATCATCAGGCTTGTGCGTGACAAAGATATGCTTTCCGTCTATGCTTAGGGTGCCTGCCTCCCCCAGATATTCAGAGCCTTGCTCCTCGGCTATCTTCTTTATGTTCTCGATGTCGCCGTCGCAGTTCCCTTTGATGAACTTGGCTTTTATCCCTTTGAAGAAATTGATTGTGACCGGAGCTATTATATCTCCTGAATGGATGACGAAATCTACCCTCTTTTTCTTGAAGACCTCGACAGCCTTCATCACATTAGGCACATTATCATGCGTGTCTGAAATAAGCCCAATTTTTGTCATGCTTTCACCTTTTTTATGATTATTTTGTTTTGTCTTATTTAAATTTATTCTTTGGCTTTTGAAATAAGAAGTTGTAAAGAAAATACCGACTCGCAAGCTCATCGATATTTTCAAACAATCGAAAAAACAAAATCCAGACTCGCAGTGCTCGTCTTGGATTTTGTATTCTCTTCTGGACTTGCCGGGAATTGAACCCGGAGTCTCCGCATAGCCAATGCGACGTCATACCTTTAGACCACAAGCCCTTTTATTTCGGTTTATCCTGGTTTATTATAGTCTCTTTATAAAATTTATGCACAAATATGGGCATAGATCTTACACTGATTATGTAACTACTTTAAAATGCTAATAAAAAGTAAAATTTATATAAATATGGCTGCACCTATCTAACATGGCAGATGTAAACGCCTTGTTCAAGGCTAAGTTTAAGATGGGAGATAAGAACATCCCTTACCTGGTTGAGCTTCCTCGATTAGGTCTTGAGGATAAGCTAGGCTCTTTCTCTGTTAATGTCATTGCATGGGAACAGGCGATGTCAGAGGAGCATGGCAGGAAAAAGCTGAGTTATATCAGGTATGGGCATAACCTGGGTCATGAGGAAAAGGAGATATGCGGAAAGCTTATACCTTCTTTTGCAGGCTCTTCTGATTCGGGAGTTCTCCTTGAAAATTATGATGACCTTAAGATGCCTTGTTCTATGGAAGTCAAGGACATAGGCGAGCTTGAGGCTCATCTCTCTTTGATGTATCAGGTCTCATTTGCCCATTATACTCTTGCTGTCTTAAGGTCTGCAGGTAAGCTGGACTGTGGAAGCAGTGCGCATTATGTCATAAACTCGCTCCTTGCTATAGGCTATCCGAATGTCGGAGCTGCAAACTGCAGCTGGGGCCATACCTATGTAATCCTTCCCTTCCTGTTCAAGAAGGGCAGGAAAAGGACAAGATGCATCATCGGCCTCGATCCTGTATCCCATAGGGTCATGTCTTATGGGGTTGATATGCCGAGAAACGCCCTGTATGTGATGGCAAGCGATAACTTTAGGTATACTCTCTCTTCCTATAGTGATGCAAGCCTTTTTCCTGATATGGGGGTATGGGGATTTAAAGGTTCAAACAATGAAGGCACCAGTTCTTTGGCTCAACATTACTATCAACATTACTATCATGATAGCAAGGATTTTTTCAGGCAGGCATTTGAGAATACTATAAGATTAAATCTGGGTTTTTAAATAACCTGCTCTAGCTTGTTCTAGCCGGTTATTCAGAGGATAAACAATTTATTCCCCCCGGAATCATTTTACTACTTTTGGATACTCAAAAAAAGAAAGTTTTATAAATAAGCAAATTTTTCTATGTTCTGGGCAGGGTTTTCATTACCATTTAGGAGGGTTTAGAAATGTTGAATACAGACTTACTGAGATCGCTCTTCCCCTATAGCTCGGAAGGGATAAACATCGAATTAAAAAATCCTTTTCAGGGAAGGACTTTCTTAGACAATACTGCTTCTACACAGCTTCCACTTCCAGTTCTCGAACATATAGCTAAATCTTTGTTTACCTATGCCAATATCCATAGAGGAGAGTATGACGCCTCTCAGATATCTACAGAGAATTTTGAAAGAGCCTACAATATCGCCGCCAACCTTGTAAACGCGAGGTCATGGCAGGAGATCATATTCGGAAGGAACACTACAGAGATGATAAATCTTGTGATGAGGACTATGGAGCCTGAGTTCAAGGACGGCGATAACATCGTAACGACCAGGCTGGAACATAACTCAAACTATGTGCCCTGGTATGGTCTACAACAGATCCTTAAAAGGAGAGGGAAAAATCTAGGCATAAGACTGGTAGATTTTGATAAGGAAACAGGAGAAATAGACATGATCCAGCTTGAAAGTCTTGTCGATAGTAAGACCAAGCTTGTGACAGTCACTGGTGCTTCAAACTTTATGGGAATCAAACCTGACCTAAGGATGATAGGAAATATAGCCCATTCTTCTGGCTATAGGCAGCTAAATGGTACTCAAGGATCTTATTTCCTCGTCGATGGGGCACAGCTTGTCCCAGGGACTCATGTTGATGTCCAGGCTATCGGCTGTGATTTCCTTGCATGGTCTTTCCACAAGATGGGGCTCCCTCTTGGAGTAGGGGGGCTTTATGCAAAGAAAGAGATCATCGAAGGCTTTGAACCGTTCCTCTACGGAGGAGACATGATAGAGGATGTAAAAGAAGGCCATGTAGAGTACAAGAAGCTTCCTTGGATATACACCGCAGGCACTCCGAACATACTAGGGACCATAGCGACAGGGTATGGGATAACTTTCATGATAAATCTTGGGCTGGGGCATCTTGTTTCAGCTACTGCAAGCCAAAGGGTGAAGGAAGAGAATACTGCGATGCAGATCAAGACAGAGATCCTTCTCAACACCCCAAGGGGGGAGATGGAGACCCCTTACCATGTGCCACAGGAATTGGGGGGTATATGGAAAGCCTATCTTTCAAGAAATCCTGAAGTGCTGCAGGTCTTAAAAGATCCAAGGAAAAGATTTGAGGCTTCTCAGGCAGAGGTGAAGACTGCAATGAGAGAGATAGAGCTGCATGAGCAGGAACTTACACAGTATGCGATAGATTCTTTATCAGGCATTGAAGAGACCATACTCTACGGCCCAAGAGATGCAAGAAAAAGGACAGGACTCATTGCATTCAACATAGAAGATATGGATCCTCAGTCTGTAGCGTTCGAGCTGAACAAAAGAGGCATAGAGGCAAGGAACGGCAACCACTGCGCTTCACTTGGCCATCAGCATGTAGGTATCGAAGGCACTGTAAGGCTCAGCTTCTATGTATACAATGATCATGATGATGTTGACAATGATGTTGAGGCTGTAGGAGAAATAATAAGAGAGGTCAGAAGTTAGGATAATACAGAATATTAAGGGGGAAAAGTAGATGGAAACAGGAGAATTACTTGAAAAACTGGCTGCTGCAAAGATTGTGGCAGGGAACGAGGCATGCAGGGATAATGTTCTTATGCTTGGCAGTTCATTGTTATACT
>CAYNQH010000068.1:0-5332 GCA_964399255.1 uncultured Methanosarcinales archaeon
AAAGGGATAAACAAAGGTATGATCTTTACAGCACTTATAGCTTTCATAATGGTTTCAAGCATCATAGGCTTCATGTGGCAGCCGCCTATGCAGTCTTTTACTTATAATGGATTCGCTTTCAAGCCTGATGGTGAAAAGCTTGTGACAGAGGTTGACGGCCAGGAATTTAGGTTCTATTTCAGCCCCGAGCAGCTGGATGATATAAATATAAGCCAGGATATAATAGAAAGGCTTAAAGGGACAAAGATGGTGTACCTTACCTTCAACCCTTATATTGAAGACGGGCTTCAGGAGATAGATCTTATAAGGTTTGATGCAGGAGAGGAGTTCCCTTCATATCTTAAGATATTTGCAGTAGATGCTGTTGCTGCTGAGAACTCAAGCTATGACCTACCTTATATAAGCTGCGCAAATGCTACGGTTAATGTTCCTGTCATCTATTTCGACCAAAAAAACAAAACAAATATATACATGGAGGGGAATTGCATCCATATAGATTCCGATCAAGGCATAGGATTTCTATATCTAAAAGAGAGGTTGATGTACGGGCTATTGGGAATAATAGGGTGATACATTTATGGCTAAGAAGAAAAACAATAAACCTGCCGGTAAGGCAAAGAAATCAGAACCGAGCAAACCTCAAGCTAAGAGGGAGATCCATGATAGGAGGATAACACTAAAAGGAGGGCACAGCGGAGGCGGCCACTACCTTGATAAGAACACGAAGATACTTCTTTATGCTTTTATCATCCTGTTCGTAGCATTCGGAGTCCTTTTTGCTCTTAGATTCATAGACTTTGGGAAGGAGCCTACTATTGATGACAAGCTTTTGGATCCAGCTCTAGAGCAGACAGACACACAGTATACCTATAATGGTTTCAACTTTGTAAAGGAAGGCCAGATGTGGTACACCCAGGTGCAGAGGCAGGGCACCAATAAGGTATACACCCTTGAGCTGCATTACAGCCCTAAGGAACTTGAGAAGATAGACCTTGAAGGAGACCCAAGCGCATTCCTGAACATAACCGGAGTCTACATACTTTTCGACCCTACACAGGAAGATCTTACCTATGTAGCATTATCCGCAGCAGAGCTTTCCCTTAACCTTGCAAGGGCGCTTAATATCCAGCCTATCGCTGCATGCACGAAGAATGAGACAGAAGCATGTGCCGGGCGGCCGATCGTAGACTGCACAGATACGAAATATTATACCATATGGCTCAAGGAATCTGAATTTGGAGAAGTTGTTGTCAACAACAACTGCCTGCAGATAAAGGGGCAGGGAGCTGATCTTGTCAAGGCGACAGAGAAGCTGCTTCTGACATGGTATGGTATCATGGAATAATTTTTTTTATATCTTCTTATCTTTCTCTATCATCTTTTTATCCTTTTTTTATATCTTGCTTCTTAGCCTATCCATGCTTACAGTATCTTTTATAAAATTTATCTCATCACCTTCAGGAAGTATATAGTGCTTTATGTTCCTATCTTTGAGCAGCCTGTCCATGACCTGGTCTACCTTCTTCTGGAACTCATTGTCTGTGTCACGGACCCCGTCTTCGACAAGAGGGAACTTTATAGGCACCTTGAACAGAAAATCATAGCTGCCGATCCAATGGTTGAGAAGCTTGCTCAGCAGGCCGTCTTCACCCTGCAGCACAAGATGATAGATATATGTGTCAAGTATGCTCCTGTCGCAAACCAGATGATCATGGTCTTTGAGATGTGACAGCTCTTCGCTTATCTGCCTGGTCATTATCCAGAGCTGGCTTTCAAATCCTCCGCCTTTATTTATAGGGAGAGGGCATTGCCTTGCGACTTCAGTAAGCATGGTGACATTTAACCCCAGCTTCTTCATCTCACCTGTAAGATTATAGCATAGTGTGGTCTTGCCTACACCATGCGCACCTATGAAAGCTATCTTTACCATCGCACCCCTTCAATCTCAAACCTTGGATTTTTTGCTCTTTACACCCTATTTAAAGCTGTGAGGTGATAAAGGTTACCCCAAACTCTGCCATCTTGTTTAAAATCAGAAAAACATGACTGATTTATCTAAGGGAGTGTCCTGTACTTAGTATTGACAAGGCCCCAGTCTACAAATACAAGGATTATAGCTGCCAAAAGAAGGATGAATGCAAGCCTTATAGGGATCTGCTCAGTGCTCTCTGACATTATGCTCTGGTATGCCTGCTGGAGCTCTGCTTCATTCTGTGCCTGGTAGAAACTGCCTCCTGTAGATTCAGCAATCTGCTGCAGGCTTTCAGGATCCATCTTTGACACAAGGTCTGTGCCTAAGAACCTGCCTCCTTCTTCGCTTCCCACACCTATAGTGTGTATTATGACCCTCTTGTCTATAGCATGCTTGAGGCCTTCTTCGAGAGGGGTGCCTACATTGTCTATCCCGTCAGTAAGAAGTATCACTGTCCTTGCCTTCTCTTCCTGCACAAGAAGATTTGTCGATGTCACTATAGCTTCTCCTATATCTGTGCCTCCTATCTGGCTTATAGTAAGGTTGTTTATGTTCTGGAGCGTCCCATCAACATCATCAGAAAGCTTCTGCTTGACCATGCTTGTGCCTGCGAATGAGACGATGCCTATCTTTGTCTTCCCTGTCATGGACTGTACGAATAATGCTGCAGCCTCTTTTGCAGCAAAAAGCCTGTTAGGCTGGAGGTCGTCAGCAAGCATTGAGCTTGACACGTCTATCGCAAGGATATAGTTGAAGTTGCTTGTCTGCCCTTCATACCATATCACGATACCTGATGCAGAGAATATGAGGAAAATCATGATGAATATCCTTATCACAAGGAGGAATATGTTCTTTGACAGCACCCTTTCTCCTGTCACCCTCCTTATCGCCTCGAAGTTCGCGAACAGGACTGCCTTCCTGTTTGTCTTCCTAAGCAGGAGGAAATGCAGCACTATAAGAAGAGGTATGCTGAAAAGGAACCATAGGAGGTGGGGGTTGTCGAAGCTTACCTTCATCTTGCTATCTCCTGTTCCTCTCTTCGAAGAAGCTCATTATAGGCTTCACAAATGACTTGTCTGTCTTCATCTCAAGCAGGTCTACCCCATGCTTGGAGAAAACCTTTTTCATATCATCTATCTGTCTTTTTCCTTCCTGGGCATATTTTTCCTTTATTATATCGCAGTCTATGAGCAGCTCTGCATTCGATTCAGGGTCTTTTATCACTACCTGGCCGACGCCTTCTGGCAGTTCATCATCCCTCGGGTCTCTTATCATGATAGCTATCAGCTCAAAGTTGGCCGAGAGGTTCACTATCTCCTTCTCATATGAATTGTTCCACCATAGGAAGTCAGAGATTATGACAAGAGTTGCCCTTGCCCTTGTCCATCCTGAAACTATCTTTGATGCTCTTGAAAAATCAAACTTCCCTTCATACATCTTAGGGTCTGTAAGGGACCTTATTATGTTATAATATTGTTGTGTCCCTATATCCGGCTGCAGCCCTTTCTTCATATCATTGCTGAACATCACCATACCTACAGAATCTCCTGCCTCGATCATCGCAAAAGACAGGTTAGCTACGACTTCTGCAGCATATTCATTCTTAAGCTTCTCCACAGAGGCGAAGGACATCGTAGATCCTACATCAAGAAGGAAAAGGGTGTATAGGTTCCTCTCTTCTACATATTCCTTGACAAGCATCTTATTGGCGCGGAGAGAAGCTTTCCAGTCGATCCTGTCTGCGTCGTCGTGGCTCGGATCATATTTCCTGTATGCGTCGAACTCAAGGCCTCGCCCCCTGAATACGCTTCTATACCCTCCTGTAAGCCCTCCATATATTCCTCTTTTCGTTTGTATCTCAAGCTTTTTTATGAGGGGTTTTAGATTTACTTTGAACTCTTTCATGGAATAGGGACCTTTGAAAGAATGTCTGCAATAACATCATCTGTAGATATGTTCTCTGACTGGGCTTCATAGTTCAGGATTATCCTGTGCCTCAATACATTATGCGCCACTTCCTTTACATTATGGGGCGTGACGAAGTTCTTGCCGTTCACAAGCGCATGGGCCTTCGATGATATGTACAGCCCTATAGAAGCCCTTGGTGATGCACCCCAATCTATATACTTAGCGAGCTTAAGCTTGTATTTTGAAGGATGCCTTGTAGCGTCTATTATGCTGACTATATACCTCTTTATCTTTGCGTCAAGATATACCTTCTGCGTAAGGCCCTGCAGCCTGACTATCTCTTCAGCTGAAAGTATCGGCGTTATCTTGAACCTCTCGAACTTATGGATAGTCATGTTATTGTCAAGGATTATCTCCTCTTCATCTACATCAGGATAGCTTATGTTGAGCTTGAACAGGAATCGGTCTACCTGAGCTTCTGGAAGAGGGTATGTTCCCAGGTTCTCAAGGGGGTTCTGCGTTGCAAGCACGAAGAAAGGGACGGGCAGGGGAAGTGTCTCTTTTCCTATAGTCACGTTCTTCTCCTGCATAGCCTCAAGAAGGGCAGACTGCACCTTAGGCGGAGCCCTGTTTATCTCGTCTGCAAGGATGAAGTTGGCGAATACAGGACCTTTCACTATGAAGAAACCTTTTGCAGGCTGGTAAGAGGTCATGCCTATGATGTCTGTAGGAAGAAGGTCAGGAGTGAACTGGATCCTGTTGAACTCGCAGCCCATCACTGTGGAAAGGGTCCTTACCATCAAGGTCTTTGCTATACCAGTAAACCCTTCAAGGAGCACATTTACGTTAGCCAGAAGGGAGATAATCAGGGCTTCTACAGCATCTGCCTGCCCTACAACACCTTTTGAGATCTCTTCTTTTATTATAGCATACTTCTTTCCGAATTCTGCTATTTCAGAATCTATATTTACCTTTATTTCACCTTTTTTTTCAGCCATCAGGCTATTTTATCGCGCTCCTGTTTAAATATTTTGTTGTTATTTTATTCCTTTTCTTATCTCACTATAAAATAGTAAATCATTTTTCGATAATTTTATATAATACATTTCATGTGTTGGTGTCAATGAATGTTCCGGAAAAGCAGAGAAAAGAGGAGATAGTAAAAGGGATATTAGACAAGCTTAGCAAGGCTGGCAAGCTGGAAGACTTTGTCAAGGTCTATAGGTCTTTCTTCATGGAGTTCTTCAAGATAAACTATCAGTTTACATTTCCTGAGCTTGATAAGGAGATATCAAAGAAAAAGGTAGGTCCTCAGGTCAAGAAGACAGTGACCGAGATCAACCTGTTGCTTTCCAAGCTGGAGTATGAGTGCCCTACACTTTCTGAGGATGAGTTCAATGCCTTGAAGAAGGTCTTTGAGCAGATGGTCCTTACTTTCGCACCGGTACATCT
>CAYNQH010000068.1:5342-5939 GCA_964399255.1 uncultured Methanosarcinales archaeon
GGGAGGAGCAGAAGAAGCCTTTATTGCATAAGTTTTTCAGTATTTTCAGGAGAAAGCCGGATAAGGGCTCTCAAGGGGTGGAGATAGAGAACCATATCCTGGAGAAGATAAACCATGATCAGGCCTCTAAGAAGGTGTGCGAATCTCTTGAAGAGAACCTTGACCATGCAGAGAGGATGGTGCAGCAGAAGATCGCAGCAGAGAAGGCCAAGGCAGCTGAGATTGATAAGAAGACAGCCCAAGAGGGTATGGTAAAACCTTCAATCAAGAAATCTCAGGCTCTTCCTGAAACTGATAAGGTAAGGGTCCCAGATGAGATCCCTATATCTCAATCAAGATCAGAAGATCCGAAAAAAGTAAAGGTCCTTGATAAGGACTCCTTGGGAGAAGCCCAACAGATGATGGAACTAAGCCTTATGGCAGAGATAAACGGCGACAGCAATGATGTCCAGAAGAAGAAATCAAAGAGCAGCAATAAAAAATCATGAGTTTTTTTGCATATTCTACATCTCAATCCTGAAGATAGGCACAAGATCCAGATAAAAATATATCCTATCATGAAGCTTTCATGTCTCTCAGCTCTTCTCTTGCAAGATA
>CAYNQH010000069.1:0-5939 GCA_964399255.1 uncultured Methanosarcinales archaeon
CTCTCCTTGCTCAATACTGCAGCTGCGTTCCTGCCAGGCTGTATGGGATCTATGACTATGAATGCGCTCTGCACTTTAGACTGGTTCAGCAGCCTGAGCGCCCTGCCTTTATGCACATCATAGAAATCTATCACATCCTTGTTCTTCCACTTCTTAGATGCCTTGAGCAGCTTCAGGAAGCCGCCATAATAGATGGTCATTATATCTATGACATGACCTGAGAATCCTTTGATATAGCTCTCTGCACCATAGACTCCCTGAGCCTTGCAGAAAAGCTTTGTCAGCCTTATCTCATCTGCCATGTTGAAGCTTCTCACCCATGAGACATGAAGAGGGCTTATGTCTGTTACGTTCAATGCCTCTTCCGGCCTTGAGATCATTATTACAGGCACGACCTCATAGCTTATCCCTCCTTCGCGGAACTGGAAATAGTCCCTTGACCCGTGGAGGCGTTCTGCTTTAGGGAATACCTTAAGGGCTTTCGCTGTTAGGTCTGAGATGTTCTTGTCCTTGTAAGTTACATCAAACCTCAGGAAGAGGTCGCAGTCATGGTCTCCTTTTAGGAAAGTCTCCTTTGCTATAGAACCTCCGACTTCGCATACAGCAGAAAGCCGGTTCTTCTTTACAGACTGGGTTAGCTTATCGACAACCTTAGAGACCTTAGAAAGCACTGCCTTAAGGTCTGGCTCAGTCTCTTTCTTAATCTGCTCTAAAAGATCCATATTGGCCAAAGAAGATAATATTCATTTAAAAAGCTTTGTTTTTAAAGCCTCTAAAAGCCTTCTAGAAGGTCTTCTCTATACTCTTAAGACAGGTTATTACGTTCTTTATCATTCCGTTTATCCCTGCATCATTATCCTTCTCGCTCTTCAGGTCCTTGTTATATTCCGACAGAAGTTTCTCATAATATCTCAGGAGAGATTGAGTATACTCTTTGCTGCGTAAGGCATCATTAAGGCTTCCTGATTTGTCAGACCTTCCGGGACAGCCAGGATAGGTATTATCATAGCATGAGGTAACTTTCTTGTAGAATTTAGGGAACATCTCTTTTATCAGCTCATCATGATATACTTTCTGTACCGCACTCTTAAGGTCAGCCTCAAGCTTCTCCCGGAACAGCTGTATAAACTCATCCCTAGCCTCAAGTTTATGCACATGATCACCTCTTTCATGCAAGAAGAGGGTTTAGTATATTTAAAGCTATCGCAATATATGGAATACAAGAATATGGGCTTTTAAAGCAAAACATTAATAAATAAGCCTTTTTTAAATAAATCAAAAAGAGGGTGAAAATGGCAGATAGCATGCTATATCTTACATACATCGCAGTCATACTATTCTTCGGTCTTCTCTCTTACATAATTTCAAAAAAGATCAAGGTGCCTCATATAATCGTGCTGATACTCATAGGTATCTTGATAAAGAACATGAGCTATGAAGGCGTGCCGTATATAGAATTCCCCACTGTCTTCCTTACAAGCATCGCCATACTAACCCTTGCGATGATAGTGTTTGATTCAACATCCCGGCTCAACATAAAGGAGTTTGATGAGTTCTCGATGTCTACACTGAAGCTCACTTTCATATTCTTCATCCTTACATTTACTGCGCTTGCATTTGCCACTTATATCTTATATGGAAGGAATATAAGCATCCCGATCTGCCTAATCTTCTCTTCAATAATGGCAGGCACCTCTCCTGATGTGGTGCTCTCTATGATGAAAGAGAGCAAGAACAGGGTTGTCGAGCTGCTGAAAGTAGAATCGATAATCAACACGCCCATGATAGTCATAGTTCCTTTCGTCATATTAGAGCTCATACAGAACGTTGAGAGCGTAAGCAGCATGGATATCCTCATGGAGCAGATGAAACCTTTCCTTCTCAAGATCGTGGCAGGGGTAGGTGCAGGGATAGTCATCTTCATAATAATCTTCAAGTTCCTGAGGGCGCAATCATCTCCGAGCCTGAGCTCCCTTGCTGTAACTGCATCTGCAATAATGAGCTATATACTTGCCGAGAACATAGGGGGTAATGGGGTCCTGGCAGTTACTACGCTTGGGCTTTCGCTTGGAAATGTGTACATAAGGCAGAAAGGAGCTCTTCAGGAGTTTTCAGGCCTGTTCTCAAACTTCCTAGAGATCCTCGTATTTGTGATGGTTGGCCTGATAATAGAGCTTCCTCTAACCCTTGGATTCTTCCTTAAGTCCATCTCATTATTTATCATATTCCTGGTGATAAGGTTCTTCTCAGTTCAGATAAGCCTCTCTGAGTATAACATGAAAGAGAAGATATTCATGACAATAAACGCGCCTAAGGGGATAGCTGTCGCTGTAGTGGTATTCACCCTGGCAACATACTCCTTAGAGGGTATAAGCATGATACTTGACCTAAGCTTGGCTTTTTTGCTGTACAGCATAATACTCTCTTCTATTGTAGCAAAATTCTCGCAGTATTTCATAAGGGCAAAGATTATAAAGTAAGAAGTATTGCTATATAATATGATAAGGCTAGGCCCTGCAGGCTCCCCTGGGAAATCGACCATTGAAGGCATCAGCATAGTCAAAGACTCAGGTCTTGATGCGATGGAAGTCGAGTTCGTCTATGGTATCAAGATGAGCAATGAGCTTGCAAAGCAGGTGGGAGAGGCTGCAAAGAAAGCAGGTGTAATCCTAAGCGTTCACGGCCCTTACTATATCAACCTCGCATCAGCAGAGAAAGAGAAGGTAGAGGCCTCGGTAAAGAGGATAATTGACTCATGCGAGCGTGCGCACCATCTCGGCGCAAGATGCGTAGTCTTCCATGCTGCATTCTACGGCAAGCTGACAAAAGAGCAGTGCTATGCCCTTGTGAAGAAAGAGGTCAGGTACATAATAGACCATGTGAAGAAGAAAGGATGGGATGTGGTGCCATGCCCTGAGACTACAGGCAAAGGATCGCAATTCGGAGATCTTGATGAGCTTGTCAAGCTTTCGAAAGAGACAGGATGCGGAATCTGCGTAGACTTCGCCCATATAAAAGCAAGGAACAACGGAACCATAGACTATGATGAGGTCATGGAAAAGATCAAAGATGTCAAAGAGCTCACATGCCATTTCTCTGGTATAGAATACACTGCTAAAGGGGAAAGGAAGCACCTGCTCACCCCGGAAGCGGAGATTAAGAAGCTCCTGACAGCGATTGTGAAGCATAATATAAACGCAACAGTTATAAATGAAAGCCCTGACCCTTTGGGCGATTCTATCAAGGCAAAAAAGATTCTATCCTCAATCCAATAGATTAATAAAGTATAAACCCTAAGAGAATACTATGGAAGTAGAAAACCTGCTTAAGAAGCTCATCGCAATCGATTCTGTCACAGGAGATGAAAAAAGGTTAGGAGATTTCATATCCTCCCAGCTAAAGCCCTACTTCAGGATCAAAAAGATCCCTGTCAGCCAAGGAAGGTTCAATCTGCTAGCTGTCGCAGGCAAGCCAAGGATATACTTCAATGCACATCTGGATACTGTGCCCATAGGCAGGAACAGGCTAAGGGAGGATAATGCCAGGATATACGGAAGAGGGGCATGCGATACAAAGGGGAGCATCGCATCTATGATCACCTCCTCGATAAGTATGAGGAGACAAGGATATACAGGCTTCGGGCTTTTCTTCAATGTCGGAGAAGAAGCAGACTTCTGCGGGATAAGGAAAGGCCTTCCTGAAAAAAAGCCTAAGCTTGTGATAATAGGAGAGCCTACAGGGCTTTACCCCATAATAGGACAAAGGGGGCTCATCGAGCTTAAGGTGATAGCGAAAGGGAAGAATGCTCATGGAGCAAGGCCTGAAGAGGGAGAATGCGCGATAAAAAAGCTGGCAAAAGCCGCTGTAAGGCTGGATAAGATAAGGTTCCCGAAGGACCGGCTGTTAGGCAGCACCTCTGTCAACATAGGCCTTATCAAGGGAGGTTCTGCAATAAATGTAGTGCCTGATCATGCAGAGATGCATGTAGGGATAAGGACTGTGTGCGATAATAGGATCTATAAGAAGCTGCTCAATAAGGAGCTTAAAGGATATAAAATAAAGATAATCCAATCACTCGATGCAAAGATACTTAGAAAAGAGGAATGCATGGAGATAATTAAGGGAGTGACAAAAAAGAAGCTTAAGGTAGAGAGAGCCTTTACCGAGCTTTATTTCTGGCCAAAAGGGATCATAATAGGGCCTGGCGATCCAAAAGTGGCGCACAGTGACAATGAATATATAGAGAAGAAACAGCTTGCTGATGCAACAGCAGTATATGAAAGATTGATCAAGAAATTTTGTTGCTCAACTGCTGATTGATCTCTTCTAGATTCCAGTCTCAAGATCTCTCATATCACTTAGGCATGCATAGAACCATTCCTGCCTTTTCGTATCATCAGGGTCTTTTCCAAGGCTCTTGACCTCATTGAAGGTCTTTGAATAAATCCTTTTCATAGCCTCGTTGATAGTCCTGTAAACAACATACTCCTTGCCTCCCTCAACCTGTTCCATCAGCTGCCTGAATAGGAAAGTGCCTAAGCCTTTCTCCTGCCTATCGGGCCTTACTCCTATCTCAGAATGATAGAAACACTGTTCTCTGGAGATGCCTCTTGTCTCAAGACGTTTGATTATCTCTGAATACATCTTGCCAGGCTCATCCTCTGAAGGAAGCTCGTATCCCCATGCAAAGCCAAGAAGTCCGACACCATTGAAGAACTGCACTCCGCAATATCCCTTCCTATCCCCTGCATGATCGATCTCTTTGGATACTACATTATCTTCCCACATAGGCCTGAGGGTCTCTTCAAGACTCTCGCCGCAGTTATCGCAAGGACCTTCATGGAGCGGAAAAAGCTTCTCTATCTTGTCAGCACATCCGCATTCAGCCATATTATCAGCCTTAGCATAAGTCGCTCCGCATGAGCCGCACTCCATCTCCTCATGCCATGGATGCGCCTGAAAGACCTTACGGTAAAGATCTCTCAATTCTAGAGAGTTAGATATGGGTTCTATAACATATCCTGGTCGTGCGCCTATTTGGTCTGTAATCATCCTGTTCTCCATTTTAATACCTTCCACCAGCACCCATAAAATTATTATCTTAATATGAACATTTAAATATCTTCCTATACCTTATATGCCCCAAAAACCTCCAATCCGGAAAGGATATATTTCGCAGCAGATGATCCATCTACCAAAGCCCTGCCAGGAATAACACTTTTGAGACGTTCTGAAAGTGTAAGGCAGTATATATCAGAAGAGAACCCTTTGATCCCGGATATTGGAGCTACCACTATCGGCCTTTCACCATCAGGATCTTCCATAGCCTTACCAAGATACTTAGGGTCAAGCCTCCTGTCATTTATCTTCATGATGTGGAAGAATTCTATCGCAGTGCCCATACTTCCTCCTATTATCTCTACTGCATCAGAGAGCTTTGCAAAAACTTCAGACTCATCACCATACTCGCTCCCTCCATATCGAGGATCTATCACAAGCTGGAGGTCCAATCCTGCGCAGGCGTTCTTCTCTCCTCTCTGAGGCATTACACCTATGGTCTTCATGCCGTAATCTTTCGCTATCTCTGTCGCCTTCTTAGGTATGCCCCATCTTGTTCCTCCGGTAAGCACAGCAACAGGATAATCCTTCAGGATTATAATGCTTTCCTCGATTACTTTGTCTACAATATCCCCCTGGTCATCGCTCCCTCCTGAAAAAGAGATGATCTTCTTCAGGCTGTTTTCTTCCATGAATCTTTTTACTTTTGCGTCCATATTAGATCAAGATAGATATATAGCTTGCACCAATTAATATATTTCCTTAAAAAAACCGCAAGATTTCCGGAATTATGCAATATCTATGGAAATTTTGCAATAATTACGGCAGGAAAAGAAGGGAAAAAAACAAGGCAGGACAAAACGCATATCTGCCAAAAAGAA
>CAYNQH010000070.1:0-2217 GCA_964399255.1 uncultured Methanosarcinales archaeon
TCTTCAGCTTGACTTCTGATACAGGCTTAACACCCTGCTTTGGGGGGGAAGTGAATCCTGATACTGCCCTGATGGCAAAGTATACTCCTGTCCCTGCAGCTATCGCTCCTATCACGCCTCCTGCTATGCCTAGAATAATATTCGTATCCATGGCTTATTCCAGGAACCCCCATCTGAATGTTAAGGATTCATAATTGTCACCAGCATCTTTTTTCATAGATGTAATCTCAATCTTTCCATACCTGGCATCCACTGTCTTTATCCAGTACTTGTCACCAGAGGAAGGCTGAGCTGCTCCATCATATGATGAAGTTGGAGGATTTTCCATATTGTTGAATGATAAGGCGGATTCTTTCTTTATGCCTGTGCAGGTGCTTCCGCCGCTTTCACATTCCCCCATGAGGTCTCCCCAGCTGTTGAACATTATATCTCCTTTATTATAATCTGATGTTATCTTGCCTTCATTGAAATCAAAGAAAGCATGGTCTCCATCCAAAAGTGTCGGCAAGGTAGCTGTTCCTGTTTTCCAGGCTCCTGAGGTAGTGCTTCCTCCGGTGCTTGCAGGAGTTTCCTCCTCTTCTGTGCAATCATCGATAGCTTCATTTGTGCAGTAAGCTGATAAGCTTCCTGCATTGTTGCAGATATCCTCTGTGCAGCTGTCTCTGTCATCGCATCCGTCATCATCTTCACATACTGCTTCTGTCGTGCACTTCCCCTTTATGCAGACCCCTTTGCTGCATTTACAGTCCTGCCAGCACTCGCATGTCTCTCCTTCTTCACAGAGCCCGTTGCCGCATTTAGGCTGGCAGTCGTTGTCTGTCAGGGTATTGCACCTTCTTGGACAGCATCCATCACTATTTATGCAGGTTTCTATAGGCTCGTTAAGGCATGATCCTTCAGAGCATGAGTCAGATGTGCAGGCCTTTGCATCATCACATTCATTGTCTGCTGTGCATTCCGGCTCAGATATCTTATCTTCCGGCTCTTGTTCAGTCTGAGTATCCTTATTTTTATCTTCGTCAGGCTCTTGCGAAGGAATCTCTGTCAAGTCTTCTCCCGCAGGATCTTGTATCTCAGGTTTTTCTTCACTCTTCTCGCAATCATAAGGGCATGAGGCATAATCTTCTCCTTCGCTGCATATACCATTGCCACATTCAGCCTGGAACGAAAGCATCGTACAGTCCTCTGCGCAGTTCTTTGTGCTCTCGCCATTGTCGCAGACCCTGTTGCCGCAGGTGTCTGGAGGAGGAATGAACAGTTCAGGCATCCTCTTTATGAACCCCCATATCTTCTGGCCAATGGAAGGCTCTGGCGCTGCTGGTTCTGCATCTAATATAGGTGTGATGAGATCGTATAGGTTCATCTGCAGGTCGAAAAGCTCTGTAGGCATGACCTGGAAGACCTTCCATCGATCATCTGCTGTAGTCAGGATGGCTGTGAAAGATTTTGTGAACTCATAGGTTTCAGGGACCTCTTTTACCTCTCCTATCTTTGTGCTGAGAACGTATGTCACTATGGCTGTATCCCCTTCAAGGCCGGATATCTCAAACCGGTCTATATCATATGAGAGCACGTCTATGGAATCCCATATGTTCTGGATAGCGTAAACCTTCTCTTTGTACTCTTGTTCTGATAAATGCCAGGTGAACTGTGTATCAATATATGCCTGCATGTCTTCTGCAGCGAATGTGCTGTAGTATGATTCCACCACCTTCAGGATCTCCTGCTTTGATATAGCCTGAACTGGCAAGACTATCAAAGATATCATTATCATAAATGTCATAATTGTCTTAATTCTGAGATTCATCTTTTCCTTCCTCATGTGAATGGTATATACTTCTCCTCTCCTAGGAGCATCTCATAGCCTTCAGCCTCAAGCGGCTGGAGGACATTTATGTCCTTTCCTTTGCTGACATCTACGTTTATGTAGAGATCATAGCTCTTATTTATCTTCTGGCTCGCACCTATCTCTCTCATCTGGTCAGTAACATCATTTACCGATTTCATGATCGCAAGCCCTGATGAGACAATAGGATTGCTGAATCCTGCGGTTCCTGCCATCCCTTCAACAAGCATAGCTGTCTCAAGCATTGCTTTGTATCTCCTATACCACCATTCCTGGTTTCTCCCTTCTTCTGTCATGTACTGATCATTTAGGTATCTTGTATTCTCTGCTTCCTGGCTCATGGTCTGAAGGTAAGATTCTAATGATTGCAG
>CAYNQH010000070.1:2227-5918 GCA_964399255.1 uncultured Methanosarcinales archaeon
GGTCATGCTTCCTGAGAACTTTTTCTCAAGATCCTTCAAGCTGGCTATAGATTCCTGCATCTTTGCAGTATCCTGCCCCATATAGGCCTCCAGCCTTTCATGGACTGCAAGCTGTTCCTGCCTTCCTTTCAGCTTTTCCTTAAGCTTGTCCTGGCCTTTGGCAGCCCCTTCCTTAAGCGCGATGTCTAGTGCAGTACCTACAAACTTTGTGCCATAGTTCAGCCTCATATCCTTGCTTATCTTTGGCGCCTGCCAGGCGAACTTTATAGTATTATCCTTTGTAGTGAAGCTTATCTTCCTGCCTTCCTCTTGGTCGTATCTTACTATCCCCTGTGAAGGCGCGAGGGTTATCCTCTTGCCTCTTTTCTTTGGATCCTTTAGGACTAGCTCATATGTGCCCCATGAGTCCTGCCATGTAGGGCCGTCTGAGATCTTCTTAAATGAGGAGATTGCGATATCAGGGAAGGTCAATAAGAAGGTAGCTTTGTTCTCCGGCTTCTCAGAGCTGTATACCTCTACCTTGATCTCATCAGGGTCTGATTCTATAAGTTCTGCCATCTCTATGCCTACTTTTGCGTTAAGGACGCCGTTAGAGTCCATCAGAGGGCTGTCTGCCTTTACATCAAACCTTACCCCATAAGCGTTGACAGCCTTAGCTATAAGCTGTCCCGGATAGATCTTGCTGCCAGGCATTTTTTTCTGGCCTTTTTCGTCTTCCCATATGAATGTGAACTTCACAGGGATGTATCTGTCTTCTCCGAAGACCATCTTATCCCTGCCCATAGAGACCTTTACATCCTTGAGGGAAGGTTCTGCTTCCTCGATCTTGTCGCAGGCTATCGCCCCTCCATTTCCTTTTACAGCCTCAAAGCCTTCCCGGCAGCATACCCCAAAGTTGGACAGCTTGTATCCCGGGCAGCATCCGCTTGAGTCTGCTTCAGAAGGAGAGCATCCTCTTTTCTTTTCATAATCCTGATATTCTTCTATCGAAGGCCTTTGACCTATAGGTATTGATTCATATGCTCTGCAGGATTTTATGCATGCAGCTTCTGCCGCAAAGCATGCAGGCTGGCAGGATCTCCTGGCCTCGTACCAGTCAGATTCAGTACATCGAGGCTCCCTGTCCCAGCAGATGTCTGCTGCGCACATGATACATTCGTCTTTGATTATAGAACATTGAGCGTCGCACCTGAACTGGCTGAATGAAGGGAGATCTGCAAGAGCAGAAGGTATAGATATAAGAATGATAAGAATTATTATGAGATTCCTGTAATCCATCTTGATAAAACCTCTTTTATCTTTATCTATCTGGTTATTTCTTCTTGAATAGCGACCTTATCCATGATATCAGGTCGCCCCAGCTTTTGGTGTTTCCGTGTTCAGGGCCTGCCGAGGTCAGGTTGAACCTTGATTTCTTCTTTGCTGCCATAAATCTTAGGGGGTCTTGGGAGATTTATAAATCTTTTTCAAAGGTTTTTGCAATTCTGTAATAACCCCTCCTTTAGGCGGGGGATAGTGTTTGCTTATGAAATTATGGCCGCATCTGATTATTTTACGATCTTCAAAGAAGAATCAGGATATTTCTCCTTGAGCCCTTCTGCTGATAGCCTTTGCAGAACTGCATTTTCCCTGAACTCTTTAAGATTTTTGCACCCTGAATTGCTCATTGTCGCCTTAACAGCCTTGAAGTCTTCCTCTACGCAGGGTTTCAGCCTTCCTCTGTAAGGGATCAGCGCATCGACGCCTTCTTCAAGAGATGTCCTTGCAGATTTATAGCCATATCTTTTCAGGTTCTTAGCCCTGTTTGATCCTTCACCCCAATATTCTTTGAACATTATATAATCCTCTTTCTGAACTTCCTTGCCATTATCATTAAAGGCCCTTCCTGCTGATTCATAGAATGATGCGAAGTATGCGCCTGCCATTATTATATCGCAGAATTTCAGGCTTATCAGCATGGCTGCAGGATCCTTCACCCCCCCATCTGCTATAAGATAGACATACTTTCCTCTCTTCTTATAGTACTTATCCCTTGCGATCCTTATGTTCTTCATCGCCTCGAACAGGGGCCTGCCTATATTCTTGACCATCCCTGTCTTGCAGGCATGGCCTGTCATCATGCCTATCTTGGCGAAATCAACATATTCTGCGAACTTGTCAAACCCTTCTACAGTTATCCAGTTTCCTCCTACAAGAGGGATATCCCACCCGAACCTTTTCCTGAAACCTTTCAGCACATCAAGCATGAACTCGCTATAGCCGTCTGAAGTGTCTACAACTATGCCGTCTGCACCCGCCTTTAGGCATGCTTCCACTCTTTTTTCCCAATCGCTATGCGTGCTTATCGCAGCAAAGCAGAAGTATGCAGGATATTCTTGGAGGAAAGCAAGCTTTGTTATAGCGCCTTCCTTGTTGAGGATTGGGAGGAATATCTGCTTCCACTGCCCTTCTTTGCCCTTCATACCTTTTATCCTGTTTATCTGCTGCTTTATCTCTGCCTTGCTGCAGTTCTCATTGCAGGTTATTAGCTTTTCCTTGCTGTAATAGAAAGGTTCTGGCAGCTTCTCTATCGGTGTCGAAGGGTCATGAGGAGGGTCATAGAAAGGCCTTATGAAAACCCCTTTAAGCTTCATGAACTTATCCTTTGCAGGTATTACAGAATGGCCGTAAGCATTGACCATATCAATCGCTTCTCTCAATGGCCTGTCAGAATCGATAAGTATAGGGTTCTCTATTATGTGGATCTCTCCCTGCCCGACCTTCTGCTTCTTAAATTCCTTTATCATATCTGCCTGGTCTTCTATGCTCTGGTTGCAGTGTATCGCAGGCACTATACCTTCTTTTGATGCAGCAAGCGCAAGGTCTATCTTCTCTTTATGATAAAGGCAGGACATTGATGCGGCCATCAGAGGATACTTGAAGAATATGCCTTTTATGGTCTGGCTTACATCTATCCTGTCAGGAGTGCAGTCTTTTGTGGTGTACCTAGGGAGGACTATCCATTCTTTTATGCTTGTAGCTTCATTATAGATTAAGCTAGTTTCTACCCCCTTGACCATGGATAAGATATGTGGGCCAGCTTATAAATAGTTTTCTATTGTTTATCGATTGTTTTTTCCGAATGTCAAGGGTTAGATTTATATATAGCTTTATTCTTAAACCTTATATATGGGCAATAAAAGGGGTCAGATAACCTTATTTATCATAATAGGGCTTGTGATATTGATAAGCGTAGGCCTGTTCTTGTATATCAGGGGCAAGATAATATCTGAATCCGGAAGCGCTGATGTAGAGGATTTCCAGAACGCTCCTTTTGATGTAGCACCTGTAAAGTCCTATGTTGAGGACTGCATAAGATCAGAGGCAAAGAAAGCTGTGATATGGGTAAGCGAGAGAGGGGGTTATTACGAGATCCCTACACTGTATTATGAAGGTTCTTTTCCTGAATCGCCATATTATTTCTATGAGGATACAGATTATATGATCAACCTTTCAGAGATGGAGAAGTCTATATCTGAATATATGGATGAGATGACGCCTCGATCCTGCCTCAAGAATTTCGTCGATTTCAAGGACAGAGGGCTTATTGTAGACGCAGATGAGATGAGCACGCAGGCTATAATAAGGCCTAATGAGATCATCCTTAAGGTGGATCTTCCTTTGCTGATAAAGGCAGGCTCGAGAGAGACCA
>CAYNQH010000071.1:0-597 GCA_964399255.1 uncultured Methanosarcinales archaeon
ATCCTGCAGACTCTAATCCTGGCTCTGCTGAGGTTATGCTATAGGTTGAGGTGACACTGCCTGTATTCTTGATTATTATTATATTTTCTGCTACGCCACATGCACATGAACTTATGATGTCCTTATTTGAATAAGCATAGAAATCTTCTTGCAGGGCTGTCACAGAAGAGATTCCAGCTAAGAAAATAAGGATAAATAAGACTAAAGATAGTTTTTTATTACTCATAATAAATATCCCCCTGTTGTTACTCTGTAAAAGTAATCTACTATTTAAATTTTTGGGTTTGCGACCAAAATCTTTAAATATAAGTTAACTATTGTTAATTAACTATTGTTAATTAATTGGTTTTTACGCAATGGACCTGATGCCTCAAGAGATAGAAGTCTGGTATGTACTGCCAGCAATAAGAAGAGAGCTGTCAAAAGCACTGCTTAAGAAAGGCCTTAAACAGAAAGATATAGCTGCCTTATTGGGCATAACAGAGCCCGCAGTATCCCAATACATAAAATCTAAAAGGGCAAAAGAAGCTCTTTTTGATGATGAGGTTAACAAAGAGCTTGAGCTTTCGGCAGACAGAATAGCAAAAGATAGGTCAG
>CAYNQH010000071.1:607-5872 GCA_964399255.1 uncultured Methanosarcinales archaeon
AAGGATCTGCTCTCTTGTCAAGGCAAGAGGCTTATTATGCGAGATCCATAAGAAGCATGGGCATATAACCGGAAAGTGTGGAGTGTGTTTCAGATGAAAGAGGGGAAGGATATGAAAGTATATCTGGATAACGGAGCTACGACAAGGACAGCAGAAGAGGTGTTGAAGGCGATGCAGCCATATTTCAGCGAGAAGTTCGGCAATGCCTCCTCTATACACTCATTAGGCTCAGAAGCCAAAGATGCTCTTGATGAATCAAGGCAGAAGATCGCAGACGAGATAAATGCAGAAGCAGACGAGATAATATTCACATCAGGAGGCACTGAGTCAGATAACCTTGCCATAAAAGGTATAGCCTATGGGATCAAGGATAAAGGCAAACACATCATCACATCAAATATAGAACACCCTGCAGTCCTTAAGACCTGCGAGAAGCTTGAATCAGAAGGGTTTTCCGTAACCTATGTAGGTGTTGATAAAGAAGGGGCGGTTAACATTAAAGATATTGAAAAGGCGATTAAAAAAGAAACCATCCTTGTTACGATAATGCATGCGAACAATGAGATAGGCACAATCCAGCCGATAAAAGAGATAGGGAAGCTCTGCAGGAAGAAAGGGATAATGTTCCATACAGATGCGGTGCAGAGCTTTACTAAAGAGAAGATAGATGTTAAGGAGATGAACATAGACCTCATGAGCCTTTCTGCGCATAAGATACATGGTCCTAAGGGGATTGGTGCACTGTTTGTGAGAAAAGAGGCAAAGAGAAAGATAAAGCCAATGTACCAAGGGGGGAGCCATGAATACAGCCTGAGGCCAGGCACTGAGAACATACCTTCTATAGTGGGGTTTGCAAAGGCTACAGAGCTTGTAAGCCTGTCAGATATAGAAAGGATGAGAGATCTGAAGGATAAGCTTATCAAAGGCCTTCTGGATATTCCTGATACTATCCTTAATGGTTCGCGAGATCATTCGCTTTGCAATAATGTTAATATCTCTTTCAAGTTTATAGAAGGCGAGAGCCTGCTCTTGCATCTTGACATGAAAGGCATTGCGGTCAGCACAGGATCTGCATGCTCTTCACACAGCCTTGAGCCGAGCTATGTCCTGGTTGCTATAGGCTTGCCGGCAGAGGTCGCACACGGATCAATAAGGTTCACATTGAGCAAGTATACTACATCCAAGGAGATAGAGTATGTATTGAAGGAAGTCCCTAAGATAGTGGACAACCTGAGGAAGATAAGCCCTCTGGCAGGTGGTGAACATGGAACAGTATAATGAGAAGGTCCTGAAGGCTTTCAGGGAACAGAAGCATCTTGGAGATATCAAGGATCCGGACGGCATAGGTAAGATAGGGAATCCTGTGTGCGGAGATGTGATGTGGGTATATATCAAAGTCAAGGATGATAAGATAGAGGATGTCAAGGTCAAGACATTCGGCTGTGTAGCTGCTATTGCTACAAGCTCTTTCGTAGCAGAGCTGGCGATAGGCAAGACCCTGGCGGAAGCAAAGCATATAACCAACCAGGATGTTGCAGACTCTCTTGGAGGCCTCCCAAAAGTTAAGATGCACTGCTCAAATCTTGCTGCGGATGCACTGAGAAAGGCTATTGAGGACTATGAAAGCAAGCAAAAATAACATTGTAAAAGAACCTTTAAAAGATCCGGCAGCATACGACACGATCATCTTGAGATATGGGGAGATCGGCCTGAAAGGCGGGAACAGGTTCATTTTCGAAAGGAAGCTTGAGAGCAACATCTCTTATGCACTTTCACGAGAGGGCATAGATTTCAAGCTTAGGCGTATAAGAGGGAGGTTATTCTTGGGCACTAAACAGATAGGGGAAAGTCTCCCTGTCCTTAAGAGGATATTCGGTCTTGTCAGCGCAAGCCCTGCGGTAAAGGCAGGTCTCAATGAAGAGGAGATGAAAGAAAGGATGATTATGCATCTGCAGCATCTATCATTTGATACTTTCAGGGTCACTGTACAGAGGCTTAACAAGAGCTTTGAGCTGAACTCACAGGAGCTCCAGAGGAGCCTTGGGGCAGAGGTTGCGATAAAGCTCGGCAAGAAAGTAAGCCTGAAGGAGTTTGATACCAATGTCCAGGTTGAGATATCTGATAGTGCATACATATTTACCGAGAAAGTTTTATGCAATGGAGGTCTTCCTTTAGGGATAGAAGGGAAGGCTTTGGCTCTCATCGATGATGAAAAGTCCCTCCTTGCTGCATGGCTTTGCATGAAAAGGGGTTGTGCTGTTATCCCTATATCCTTTGAGGACAAGGATATCTCTTTGCTCCAGAAGTATTATAATAAGGAGGGCCTGATACTAATCAAGGATATACAAGATATAGACTCTCTCTCAAGATCCTTCAGAGCAAAAGCGCTGATTCTTGGACAGACCTTGGATGATCTTAAGGAAATAAATATAAACCTGCCAGTACTAAGGCCCCTTATAGCATATGAAGAAAAGGAGATCCAGGATAAGCTTAACCAAATAAGAGGATAGTATCAAAGAGATAGGATTAAGCTTGTATGCAGTATCGATCAATCAGAATTTAAATTGTTGGATATACTAATAAATAAAAAAAGATTAAAATATCAAGATATCAAAATGAGACTCCATATAGAAAAAGAGAATAAAAACCTAAGGCTGACTTTTGACGGGCCTGTCAAGCTTTTGCTAAGCCAGTTCAGGATAGACCCGAATGAGGTTATAGTCTCAAGGGGGGATGAGATACTTCAGGAGGAAGATTCTATAACCAATAAGGATTCTATAAGGATCTCCCATATCGTGAAAGGAAGAGCATGAAAACAGGATTATCTGAAAGATTCTCAAAAGTATTTGAAAATAGGGTAGAGAAGACTATAAAAAAATATGGTCTTTTCACAAAGAGAGACAAGGTATTGGTAGCATGTTCAGGAGGGAAGGATTCTACAGTCTGCCTTTATGTCCTGCATAAGCTAGGCTATGATGTAGAGGCGATAACCATAGACGTCTTGATAGGAAATTACACAAAGCAGAACCTTGCTAACCTAAGGCAGTTCTGCCAGGACCTGAACATCCGGCTTCATGAGGTATCCTTTAGGGAAGCATTCGGAAAGTCTTTATGCTATATCCAGTCTACACTCAGGTCAAAAGGAGTAAGGCTTAACTCATGCACCACCTGTGGCGTGCTGAGGAGATATCTTGTGAACAAGCATTCAAGGGGTATAAGCCCTTCATGCGTAGCTACCGGGCATAATCTTGATGATGAGGCGCAGGCAGTATTCATGAATCTCCTCAGGAATAACCTGAAGACAGGAGCAAGGCTTGGGCCTAAGACAGGATTGGTCAAGGATAATAAGTTTGTCCCAAGGGTCAAGCCATTATATTTCTGCACAGAAGAGGAATGCAAGAGGTATTCAAAGATCCATAAATTTAATGTCAAATATGAACCTTGTCCATGCAGGACAGATTCTTTTAGGAACAAGGTAAGGATGATGCTCGATACCCTTGAGAAGGACAATCCAAAGATCAAGCAGAATATACTGATATCTTTCTTAGATCTGCTTCCAAAGCTGAAGAAAAGCTATGAGGCGGTAGATAAGGTTGGGAGCTGCAGGTATTGCGGTGAGCCTGCTAAAGGACAGGTATGTGCAGCATGTACTATTATAGATAAACTGAATTAGAAGTTATTATTAAATAGTGGTAAAAATAGAAAGGTTTATAAGTAAAGAGTTTTTCTTGAACTATCCGGAGGGCAAATAGTGGTACACATCTATCTTTTAGGTGAAAGAAAACATCACACGATCGAGAGTGTTATAGGGGTTCTTAGCCGTCTGGATAATATCCAGAAAAGGAAGAGGCTAGGATGTCTTTCTTTTGAGCTAGACCATGAAGAATATCAGCCTTTACTTGACAAGATTGCCAAAGAAGAGGGCCCTGCAGGTTCTGTAATCCCTGTAGCAAACCCTATAATCGAATATGCCCTAAGACAGGATATACCCATGATAGCAAGCGAAGATATACACTTTCCAGAATACCTTGAGATGGTGGCTGTTGAGAAACATATCGAGGCGGTCAGGGCAGATTTTCAGAATGGCTTGATCCCAGAAGAGGACATGCCTCAAACTAATGAATCTGTTGGCAATATGCTTCAGAGATACAAAGAGCTTACCTTACAGACCCAACAGATAAGAGATGAAAACACATCTTATATAATCTCCAATTATATCAGGGATAAAGATATAGGGAGTCTAGCGCATATATGCGGATCAAAGCATATACCTAATCTTGAAAGTCACCTATTAAGAAAAGGTTATTTGGTTGTAAGCATGGTAATATGATCTTCTAAGGTTCAGATTTCTTCTCTATCGTCTCTTTACTGCATAGACTTCAACATCTTGAAGTTCTGGCAAAGGTAGACTTCTATGGAAAAGGGCTTTTGCGCAGCCGCTTAGCACAGTATTTACTCCTGTAGGTATCACTTTTGTCCGGAAAACTATAGCTTTTTCTGCTGATGATGCGCCAGTGATCTTTTCAGCAGTCTTCTGATCAATCCCTTCTATAAATCTTTCTGCATCTTTTTTCTTAGGGAATATCAGCGCTTGGACTGCTGTCTGTTTTCCAGGCTGGTAGAATCCATGTCCTTTATTGACTACCCATCTTGCTGAGTCCTGGCTTGTGAAATGGACATAATAAGGATCGCCCTTGATAAGATGTCTTAGCTGATGGGGGAGCCTGACCAGAGCGTCATCTCTGGATATGAAAGGGACATAGCTATCTCCCTCTATTACCTTAAGTACATCATCAGCCCGCTTTGCCTCAGAACCTTCAGATAGCCTATCCGCATTATCCCTTCTTGAGTATAATATCCCTGAATAAGCTTCTCTGATATCTTCTCTTTCCCTGCTGCCCAGATGCTGAAAATTTTGTCTTACCGCATCAAGGCTGATCGAATCACTATGGGGGTCTATCAGATGCATAGGGTCAGTCATCATTGCCATCCTTCGGCCGTCTCTATAGCTCTCAAAAAATTTCAGCTGTCTTTCGATGCTTGCTATCAGCATATTTGACCCGGCTAAGATAAGGAAGAAACCTATGATAAGGTTAGACCTTATCTGAGAGCCAGCCCCTATTGCTGCGCCGGTTATATCAGATCCAGAATTCAGGATAAAAACAATGCCATAGAGGAGAAGCAAGCCTCCTGCTATCCTCATCACATCTTTTTTTTCCATAATATTTTATCTTTGCCAGTCCTATATAAGTTTTTTTGTAATCT
>CAYNQH010000072.1:0-5867 GCA_964399255.1 uncultured Methanosarcinales archaeon
CGGGAAGCTCTCAATGCGGATGTTGAACGTATTGACTGAGTCGTTGTAGAACTCACGCCTGTCTGCGATCTCGTTCTCCAGGCCGGATATCCTTCCTTGAAGCTGCATGAAATTCTCGTTCGCCTTGAGCTGAGGATAGTTCTCTGCGACTGCGAATAGGCTTTTCAATGCGCCTGTCATCATGTTGTCTGCAGCAGCCTTCTGTGACATTGTCTTTGCCTTGCTCCATGCAGTCCTTGCCTGGGTGACCCCTTCAAGCACGCCTTTCTCATGCTTCATATATCCTTTGACAGAAGCTATCAGCTTAGGCAGCTCGTCATGCCTCTGCTTGAGCAGGACATTTATGTTGCTCCATGCCTTCTCTATGTTGTTCTTCAGCGTCACGAGGCCGTTGTACATGCCCACTATCCAGCCTATGATGCCAATAGCTATAAGAAGAAAAACAAGCCCAAAAACCATTATCCAAACCATATTTTTGACCTCCTTATTTTATGCAATACTCAAATAAAATAACATCGTTAAGCACACGATCGATAAAACTGCTCCTCCAATGAGGGCCATATTTATCATTAGCCCTAATCCTTTTAGGACTCCTCTTTCATTGTTATTTGATATATAAAAAGCTTTCCTATAATCCCCTCTGCTTATCATTATGTCTTCTGCACCTTTTTGAGCTGTCCCTTCCTCTATAAATGGGTTGTCTCCTGCTTCTCCCATCACATAGACCAAGTCTCCTTCCTTTATATATCTCTCGTAATAAGTGAATCTCTTCATCTTTGAGACATTACCTGTCATGATGAAAGGCCGATCGATCCCTATCTTACTGACCTCTTCAAAGGTCAATTCTCCTTTTTTACAATGATCCTTGTTTTCGCCATCCCAATTATACCCATTTAATTGCGCTCCTTCGGTTCTTATAATGACCTCCCCAGTATTATCTTTAACTATAAAATAATCTGCTCTTCCTGAATCTTGTCGCAAGATAATAGGATCTGTTTTGGCATGATACCCATAGATTAGATGCTCATAGTATACGCAAGGCTGTTTTGATATGGGCGATATTATGATGTGGTCTTTAAAGATCTTTACTTTCCCGAATATCTCTACTAGGCCCATGGCAATCCCTCTTATTTTTGATGTGGGAGTGTTCTCTACCAACCTCTTAAGATTTATTGTGCTTAGGCCCGTGAAGAAAAAGACTATGCCGCAGAGAAAAAAGAGTATCAATATAATGTGCAGCAGGGTTATCATCTTCAAAACTGATTAAACCAGCCCCCTTAGGAGGATGAGGATGGCTGCAAAGCAGGCTACTGTAAGGGTTCCTCCTCCGAAAAGACCCCCAATAACCTTCCACTTGAAACTGTTTAAAACTTCCTTCTCTCCTTTGTCAGATATGTAATAGAAAGGGTTGTTCGATCCTTTCTGTATCATTATGTCATCTACGTTATGCTGCGCAGTCCCTTCCTCTAGTTCAGGGTTGTCATCAGCTGTGCCTATTATGTAGATATTATCTCCAGGCTCTATGAACCATTCTGTGTATCTCATCCGCTTATTTATGCCGAGCCAGCTCTCATGCCTTATGTTCTGCTTGTTTATGAAATTCTTTACACTGAGAGGCGGCTCTTTGCCTATATTTGATGTGAAGATGTTATCATGAGGTATATCTATATTCGCGCCTGTAGGATTGACAAGAACCTTGCCTGTATCATCCTGGAGATAGAATTTTGAGTAATCCTTCCCAGAGCCTATAACAGCCCATGAGCTGTTCTTTCCCTGCTTCCTATACTCTTCTATCATATATTTGTAGTATACGCAGGGCTTATTGGTAAAGGGGCTTTTCAGCTTTACACCATCAGGCTTGAGAACTGCTTTGCCTGACACCTCAACAAGGCCCATAGCCAGGCTCCTTATCTTTGATGTAGGAAGGTTCTCTATGACCTGCTTCTGCTTCTGCCATACAAATCCTTTATAGAAAAAGAACAGCCCTACGAAGAAGCCACCCATGGCATAGAACAGCACTTTTATGCTCTCTCCATCGACCATCCTACCGGTATTTTATCGAGGTTTTATATAGTTTTCTGATGATTTTAGCTCACATAAGATATTTAAAGGATATGCTTTCCCAATCTTAGGATGATACAAGAGGAGGCTTAAATGAACAGGATATACTACTCAGACGATATAGATAAGGTGCTTTCAAAACTTGATCTTTCAAGATTAAAGGGCTTTGTTGGTATAAAGCTGCATTTTGGAGAAAAAGGATGCAATACATATCTTGATCCAAGTATTGTCAAGAAGGTATATGATGAGGTTGTCTCAAAAGGCCATGAAGCTAAACTGGTAGAGACCAACGTACTTTATAAGGGTGCAAGAACGACGTCGACAAGCCATCTTAAGGTCGCTCATGAACATGGATTTGACTTTGCTGAGATCGATTTCTTAGACGGAGAGTATGGCAAGGATTTTATTGAGGTTGAATTAGAAGAAGGTGTTGTTAAGTCTGCTAAGCTTGGAGCAGGGTTAAATAGGTATGATTCTTTGGTGGTTGTTACCCACTTTAAGGGCCATTCTTTTGCAGGTTATGGTGGTGTTTTTAAGAATCTAGGGATGGGTTTTGGAAGCCGGGCAGGAAAACTCCATATGCATGCTTCTGTCAGTCCTATTATCGATCAGAATGTATGTACTGCATGTGGCCTATGCGCGAAAAGATGCGATTTTAATGCGATAACCCTTGATCCAAAAGCTAAGATCGATGCTTCAAAATGTGCTGGTTGTGCTATGTGCATCGCAGTATGCCCATCTGGTGCAGTAAACGTTCCATGGGGGGCAAAAACTAATGAGCTCCTACAAAAAGGGATAGTGGATTATGCTAGTGCGGTCTTTAAGATAATACCTAAAGATAGATGCATATTCATAAATGTAGCGAAGAATATAACAGAAGAATGCGATTGTATGGGCATCTCTCAGGAACCTTTGATGGAAGATATAGGTATACTGGCAGGATACGATCCTGTTGCTGTAGATAAAGCATGTCTTGATATGGTAGGTGAAAGGTTCATGAAGATGAATCCTCATGATAAGATGCTTCAGGTAGTATATGCTGAGAAAAAAGGGCTTGGAAAGAGCGAATACGATCTTGTCAAGGTCGATTGATAAGGTTCAATATGGATTCAGGAAAATCTCTAATCCTTATATTCCTTCTCGACGATCTCCCTGATCTCCTTTGCCTTTTTCTCCCCTATCTTCCCGACTTCTTTTAGCTCTTCCTCAGATGCATTGACAACATTCTTGACGCTCTTGAACCTGCCAAGCAGAGGCTTTGCCAATCCAGGACCTACGCCAGGAAGGGAGGATATGATATACTCCTGCTGTTCCTTAACACCCATAGGCTTCTTAGAACCATGGAGAGAGAACTCCTTGCCGTTCTCTTCCTGCTCTCTTTTTGCGATAGAAACCAGGATTGCAGATGTCTCAGCATTATCCTTTGTCCTTATGATAGGGATGCCATAGCTTACTGTTATCGTGGCAATCATGCCTCTGATAGCATTCGGATGTATGTTCCTCTGAGAATATAGGTCTTCAGTGCCTTCAAGTACTATGACCGGCCTTTCATAGTTCTGCTTGAGCTCTTTTACCTGATGGAGGAGCCTCCCGTCTATTATCGAATCGACAAAGTCCTGCACTGTCTTGTATTCTGCTGCGCAGCGTCTGCTCACTATATAGTCTCCCACATCTATCCTCTGGAGGGTTAGGCTGACTCCCTGGCCTATGAGCTCTTTTATTATCTTATTGCCTTTCTCGCGGTCGTCTGCGAAGATCCTGATCTCAGGCGCCTGATCAACATACTTTGATAGGGGATTATCCTTAAGCACCTCTCTCTGAGGAAGCAAAGACCTTATCTTATGTTTCATATCAGCAAGAGTCCTGTACATCCTGTTCTCCTTATGATGCGCGCTCCACCTGTATCCTACATCCCTTGTATTCTTAGCCACCAGTACTGTTACTGCTCCTTTCTCAAGCCTGCCTGTCCTGCCTCTCCTCTGGATAGTCCTTATTGTAGAAGGGATAGGCTCGTAAAATATTACCGAGTCAACCTTAGGGATGTCAAGGCCTTCCTCTGCTACAGATGTAGCGATAAGGATATTGAAATCTCCTGCCCTGAACTGGTCAAGCATCTCCTTCTGCTGCTTCTGGCTTAGGCCTGTATCCCCCTTCTTTGCCTGCCCTACAAATATCTTAGGGAGTGCGCCTTCTATCTCCTTGAGCTTTTCGCATATCTTGACTGCAGTATCCCTGAACTGTGTGAATATTATCATCTTAGCCCCTTTTGTCTGGAGGTCTTTGGTGACGAGCTGGGAAAGCCTTGCCAGCTTAGGATGCTCAACCCCTGCATCATACATGCTGCTTGTCCTGAGGAAAGCCGACTTGAAGTTAGCGTCCTGAACAAGATTCTTCACAGCCTTTACATTGGTCTTCACAGCCTCGCTCTGAAGCTTCTCAAAATAATGGTATAATGGGCTTACTCCCTGCGTCTCTATGAGCTCAAGAGCATGCTGCACCTTCATAGCTTCTGCAAGCAGAGATACAGATTTAAGGATCTCAAAGCTTTTCTCTCCATGAGATATCTCTGAATGTAGCTTTCTCTGGAGCTGGAGCATATCTGTCTTCCCGTTATTGTATGCAGAGTCAAGATATCCATAACCTTTTATCTCCTTAAGCTTAGAGCTGTAGCATTCTTCCAAAGCTTTCTTTATCTGTATGAAAGATTCAGGAAGATCAACCTCAACCCAGTTTATCTTGACGTCCTGTATGTAAGGCTTCATATCTGGGTCTGCGGGAGTCCTTATCTCTACATCTTCTATGAAAAGGTTGGTGCAGACCTCCTTTATCGTCTCTACATCAGATCCTGGAGACGCTGTAAGAGCAAGTATCCTTGGAAACTGCGCTTCCTTATGATAGCGCTGAGCTATGAAATTATATGCATAATCTCCTGTGGCCCTGTGGGCCTCATCAAATATAAGCAAGCTTACCTCTTCCAGCCTTATCCTCCTTGATATTATGTCATTCTCCAATCCCTGAGGTGTTGAGAAGATTATCTTTGATCTCTGCCACAGCTCAGCCCTTTTTTCAGGCTTTACAAACCCTGTAAAGACAGACATATCTTCCTCTCCTATCTGGGTCATGAGCCTGAACGTATCAAGGTGCTGCTGGACCAAAGGCCTTGTAGGCGCCAGAAAAAGTATCTTGCTGTTAGGATAGTTCTTCAGCCTATGTGATGTAAGCATCACTGCTATGGCTGTCTGTCCCATCCCTGTAGGTATCACTACAAGTGTGTTGCTGTTCACACAGGTATTTACTATAGTCTCCTGATAAAGTCTTGGCTTGAACTCCTTTAACATACTATGACATAATCCCGACATGTTTAAATAGGTTTTGTGACCATGTCCAGTGGGTAGTGATATTTTTTTAAGCAGATATTCGGATAGCCCAAGAATGAACTTGTGTTATCCCTAGGCATCTGATACACTTGAAACCCCTCCATGATGAGGCACTTCATAACTTTTATATATCTCTTCTTAATCCTCCCGGATTATTGCAGGTGAACCAGGATTAAAGAGTCAACCAAAGGATATGTACCGATCGATTTCCATGTGCACACCCTGCCGACATGTTTTGGCAGCAAGATGTTCTATCACAATCCTCCTGTAAGCATACATAAGATGAGAAACCTTCTGCAGGCAGTTTTCAGCAGAGGGGTCTCTGTTGCATTCACAGATCATAACACTACAGGCTCATTTGAGGCATTGAGGGCGAATGAGCATATGGGGGAGAGGATATTTGATTCTGATGTCGAAGATCTAGGATGC
>CAYNQH010000073.1:0-5685 GCA_964399255.1 uncultured Methanosarcinales archaeon
ATACTTAAGAAGGACATTTATGCCGAGCCTCTGGAGCTTGCTTATGAAATCAAGCGCAAAGCCTGAACCATACTTCTTATGCAGGTTCCTCAATAGGAGACCTGAACCCTCTCCTAGATTTGCTGAGTCTACTACCCCTTTCTCAAGAATGCCTTTATTGATTACTACAAAGTCTTCCGGCTTCTTTGATTTTGAAGGGCCTTCGAAGTTGAAATCATCTGGGAGGAGCACGCTGAATATCTCCTTGCCGGTTATTGTCTTCTTGTTAGGCAGCTTGGAGACATCATAAACTCCTGTCTCTATGAGAAGCTCTACTGCTTCCTCTCTGGTCATGCTTATCATCTTTGTGAGAAGATAGTTGCCTCCGATAGCGTCCTGGATGCATCCCATGATGCTAAGCCCATACCTTGGAGAGATTAGCTGCGTCTGGACTTCCATAAGAATCTCTGCCTCAGCTCTTGCCTCTTCTGTCTGAGGTATGTGGAGGTTCATCTCGTCACCGTCAAAGTCTGCGTTATAAGGTGCGCAGACAGCTGGATTGAGCCTGAATGTCTTGTTTGGCAGCACTCTTACCTTATGGCACATCATAGACATCCTATGAAGTGAAGGCTGCCTGTTGAATATTGCTATATCTCCGTCCATCAGGTGCCTCTCTACGATAAATCCTGGCTGGATCTCTTCCATGAGCTGCTCTTTTGTCTCATCTGTGATCTTTTTCTTCTTGCCGTCTGGCCTTACCATATAGTTTGCTCCTGGATACTTGTCAGGGCCTCTTTCAAGGAACTTCTTAAGATAGTTGAGGTTCCATGCTGTGACCCTTTCAGGAACAGTAAGCTTTGTAGCGATTATGCTAGGAACGCCGATCTCGTTGAGAGAGATCATAGGATCAGGGCTGATGACTGTTCTTGCAGAGAAGTTTGTCCTCTTACCTGCAAGGTTATGCCTTATCCTTCCTTCTTTGCTCTTTATCCTCTCAGCTATGGTCTTCAGAGGCTGTCCTGACCTGTGCCTTGCTGGTGGGAGCTGTGCTATATTGTTGTCGAAGAATGTGGTAATATGATACTGCAGCAGGTCCCAAAGGTCTTCAATGATTATCTCAGGCGCTCCTGCGTTTATGTTCTCGAAAAGCCTCTGGTTTATCCTTACTATATCTCCCAGCTTATGGGTAAGGTCATCTTCCGATCTCTCTCCTGATTCAAGAGTGATTGAAGGCCTCATAGTGACCGGAGGGATAGCCATGATGGTCAGAACGCCCCATTCAGGCCTCATAGACTTAGGATTGAGCCCGAACAGCTCGCAGTCCTCGTCAGATATCTTCTCAAGCCTGGCCCTTATCTCTATAGGAGATATCCTCTTCTCGTTTTCCATGAAGGTTGTAGGCTTCTCGATCTTTATCTTCTGCTGTTTTGCCTTGCAGTGAGGGCACTTGTTGATGTTCTTAGCGCCCATCATTATCTCTTTTATCTCTTTCCTTTTTGAGGTTCCTTTCTCCTTCTTCTTGGTCTGCAGGAGTATCTTTCCGCATTCCCTGCATGTGCATCTGAGAAGGTTCAGTATCAATGGGACGAAATTATAGTGTATTACTGGTCTTGCAAGCTCGATGTATCCGAAATGCCCTACGCATTCCTTTAGTTTGGATCCGCAGGTCTTGCAGTTCAGGCCAGGGTCTATGACTCCAAGCCTTGTATCCATGAGCCCTCCGTCTACAGGATAACCTTCCTTATCATACAGTTCAGGTGTCACTATCTTAGCGACTGCCATCTTCTTGGTAAGCTTAGGCGGAAGTATGCCAAACACGATACTGTCTACTTTTTTATATATTCCGGATTCCATTTTAGTACTTGTCCTTCAGTTGTATCTTTGGGTATATCCCTAATGACTTGAACTCATCAAGCATGAGCTTGAAAGCATAAGAGACCTCTATATGGCTTATCTCACTGTCTCCACAGACAGGGCAGTAAGCCTTGTTCTTGAACTGGTTCTCGATAGATATCAGGCCGCATTCCTCGCATACAGGTATGATTGTCTTGTCTGAATCGAACCTTTCTTTTAGGAGCAGGGATGCACCATGGGCTACGAATGTATCCTTCTCCATCTCTCCGAGCCTGAGACCTCCCTCTTTAGCCCTTCCTTCTGTAGGCTGTCTTGTAAGCAGCTGGATAGGTCCTCTTGCTCTTGAATGGATCTTGTTAGCTACCATATGCTTAAGCTTGAGATAATACATGTTTCCTATGTAGATCTTTGCCTGGAATTGCTCTCCTGTATGGCCGTTGTACATAGTCTCTGTACCGTTCTCATTGAATCCTAATGAGATCAGCTCTTTCCTTAGGTCTGCTTCAGACTCTGAGTCAAAAGTAGTCCCATTTATGTATCTTCCTGCAAGAGCTCCTGTCTTTGCGCCTACAAGCTCGATAAGGTGCGAGATAGTCATCCTTGAAGGGATTCCGTGAGGTGAGAATATTATATCTGGTGTGATTCCTGATGCTGAATATGGCATGTCTGACTGAGGCACGATTATGCCTACGACACCTTTCTGCCCGTATCTTGAGGTGAACTTATCGCCTATCTCAGGGATCCTCTGGTCTCTTACCCTTACCTGGACAAGCTTGTTGCCCTCTTCGCTTTCGGTCATCAGCACGAAATCTACCTTTCCTTCCTCTCCGTGCTTCATAGAGAATGAGCTTTCCCTTCTGGTATCAGATGTAAGGCTGTACTCATCAAGGCTGCTGAGGAATCTTGGAGGTGAGGTCTTTCCGATGACTACATCATCTTCTTTGACATCTGCTTCTGGATATACTATGCCATCATCTTCAAGTAGCTTGTAGTCCTTCTCTGACCTGTAGCCCTTGACTTCCTTGTCAGGGATGCCTACCTCATCTGTAAGGCCTCCTGCATATCTCAGCTCTTCTGCTATCGCAGGCCTGTAATATGTGCTTCTTCCGAAGCCTCTCTCTATAGATGACTTGTTAAGTATGATGGAATCCTCCATATTGTATCCCTTATAGCTCATGATCGCAACTATTATGTTCTGGCCTAAAGGATGCTGCTCAAAGCTTGAAAGACTGTTTGTTATTGTCTGTATCAAAGGCAGCTGAGGGGAATGAAGTATGTTGACGTCCATGTCCATCCTTAGAGGGAAGTTCGATACATAGAATCCTATAGCCTGCTTCTGGTTCTTGGAGCCCATAGCTATCCTAGCTCCCGGGCTGAAATTTGCGAAAGGCACAAGTGATGTGCACAATCCTGTTATAGCGATAGGGCTTACTTCCATATGGGTATGCTTAGGCGTAAGGTCTTCCTCTTCAAAAGCTACAAGGGCGTTCTCTTCTTCAAGAGCGTCGAGGAACTCTATAGCTCCCTGGTTGACAAGGTCTGACCATGCGATCTCGCCTTTCTCAAGCTGGTCGATATGTTTCTCAGTAAGAAGAGGCTTCCCTTCCTTGACCACTATCAGAGGCCTTCTCAGTCTTCCTCTTGTATTATAGATCCTGACTTCCTGGAACTGTTCATCATAGAAGATGTTTACATTTGAAGGTATCTGTCCTTTCCTTCTCTGTTCGATGACTTCCGAGACAAACTGTTTAGGTTTCTCTACATTCCCTGTAAACTTGCCGTTTATGTATACTTCTGCCATTTTAGCTTATTATCTTCAACCCTAATCCTTTCATTGTCTTTATCAGCTCTTCCTCAGAACCTTCCTGAGAGATCGATGCTAATAGCGCGAGATTCTTCCTAAGCCCAATGTTGGTTCCTTCTGGAGTCTCAAGAGGGCATAGTCTTCCTATATGGGTGCAGTGCAGTGCTCTTGCGTCGAAGTTCTCCTGCGATGCGCTAAGAGGGCTTACTACTCTCTGAAGATGGGATATAGTATCCAGGAAGTTAAGCCTCTGTATCCTCTGGCTTATACCTTTCCTTCCGCCCACCCATGAGCCTGTTGCCATAGCGGAATAGACCCTTGATGTAAGGAGCTTCTCCCTTATTATGACCTTGATAGAAGGGAGCTTTCCTCTCTTTACTATCCTCTGGAAATTGTACAATAAGTCACCTATGAGCACCTTCAGGTTAACCCTGAAAAGGTCTGCAAGCAGGTCTCCTGAAAGCTTCAGCCTCTTGTTCATATAATGGTCCTTGTCATCCTCTGGAAGCTCTCCTCTTGCTACAAGGATATACTTCTTAAGGACCTTGCAAAGGTTATATGCCTTGAAAAGCCTGTCTTCAGGTCTCATGCCGATATGAGGAAGAAGATACTTGTCAAGGATCTCTCTCATCCTCTCTATCCTCATCTCTTTTGATTGTGTTATCCCTGATCTCTTAGCGATATAGTCAAGAGCATCCTCTTCTGTCTTTATGTCTACGAACTCGTAAAGGTTTACAGTGACAGAGTCAAAGTTCCTGTCCTGAGATATGGCCTTGACTATCTCCTCATCTTTTGTAAGGCCTAGAGCCTTTAGTATGACAAGGATAGGCACTCTCTTTATCCTCGTGAATGTCATGTAAAATATCCCATCCTTCAGCTTCTCTATTGAGTGCAGGATCTTGTAGGAGCCTGACTCTGAGAACATCTTGCCGACGTACTCGCTTACTCCTATGGACTGCTTCTCTACAAGGATCTCATTAGGCGCAAGGTCTTCGACATCTATGAGCACCTTCTCTGTGCCATTGATTATGAAATAGCCGCCCATATCTTCTGGGTCTTCGCCGTGCTCGATAAGCTTCTGCTTGTCCATCTTGTTAAGATGGCAGTACTTTGAATGGAGCATGATAGGCAGGTTTGCGATCTGAGTCGTGAAAGACTCTCTCTGTACTCCGTTTATGTGAGCTGATATCTCTGCAAAGCATGGAGCAGAATAAGAGATCTTCCTTAGCCTTGCCTCGATAGGGTATATGTTCCTCTTAGAACCATCAGCCTCTATTATCCTAGGGGTCTCGACCCATATCTTATCAAGCTTTATCTTGAACTCATCTACATTATGGGGGATGATGGTAGGTTCTATCTCTTTGTTCTCTTCGACGATCTTCTGAAGCTCATTGTCGATGAAGTTGTTGAAAGAGGCTATATCTGACCTTATCAAAGACTCTTCGTCAAAATATTTTTTTATGAGTATTCTTTGCTTATTCACTTACGACCACCCTATAGAATGCCATCTTACCTGCTGTAGGAGAGTCTCTCTCTATCTTTATTATATCGCCAAGCTTAGGGCCAAGATGTGCTATAGCAGGATCATTTTTGAGTATTCGAGGCAGGTCATCAGCAGAAATCTTATATTTCTGGAGAAGGTCTTTCCTTTCCTTATCGCTGACTTTGGAATGCTTCGGAACCAGTATATGTTTTGTGACGTCAAATTTCTGGGTAGTCAAGTTATTGTCCCCTCCAATAGGTGTATTGTTTTATGATCATTAGGTAGGTTGAACCTGCGCAGCCGGTTACTCTCAGTTTCGGATGATTATAAGGTGGGCCGGACGGGATTCGAACCCGCGACCACTTGATGTCTCTCAAGTTTACCTGATAAAAGTTTCACCATGATGGTTCAAGTGCTCTACCAGGCTGAGCTACCGGCCCATAAAAGCGTAAAAGGCAGGTAAAACCTGCCAATAAAACGCCCTGGCCGGGATTTTCAGTCAATATGCTCTTTTGAACCCGGGTCAAAGCCTCGACAGGGCTTTATGCTAGGCCGCTACACTACC
>CAYNQH010000074.1:0-5657 GCA_964399255.1 uncultured Methanosarcinales archaeon
GCTCATGCCCATCTGGACCATAAAGACTTTTTTGAAGACATCCAGGAAGTAGTTGCGAGAGCGAAGCAGGCAGGGGTTGTCAGCATAATAACCTCAGGCATCAATGCTGATACTAACAGGAAGGCTCTTGAGCTTGCCTTCAAATATGACATAGTAAAGGCAGCATTAGGCATATACCCTACAGAGGTCCTGAAGGAGGAACTGAAGGCAGCAGGGCATGATTTCACCTTCTCAGATTTCGATGTTGATGAGGAGATAGAGTTCATAAGGAAGAACAGGAATAATATGATCGCCATAGGAGAGGTAGGCCTTGACTTCTACTGGACAAGGAAAGGAGAGGAGAACCAGAAGAGCCTGTTCAAGCATATGATGAGGCTTGCCGAGGAGCTCAAGAAGCCTATCGTCGTCCATTCAAGGAAAGCTGAGATGGAATGCATAGAGATGCTCGAATCGTTCTCGCTTAAGAAGGTCATGCTTCACTGCTTCAGCGGCAAGAAATCCCTTGTGAAGAGGGCTGCAGACAATGGATGGTATTTCTCCATACCCTGCAATATATCAAGGAGCTCACAGTTCCAGATGATCGCGAAAGAGGTGAACATAAACCGTCTGTTAACAGAGACTGATGCGCCGCTCATGCCTCCTGTGCAGGGGCAGAGGAATGAGCCTGCTAATATAATCCAGGCTGTCCAGAAGATTGCAGAGATAAAAGGTTTTACTGTTGAGGAGACCGCAAACGGGATCTACAATAATTATCAGAGGCTGTTCAGCTGAAGCGATGATAAGGGGAATGATAAAGTTATAGGCTTGGATATGATCTGTGAGGATGAAGATGGAAAAGACAGGATTCTATTCATACAAGGTGAAGGCGCTTCCTAAGGGATGCCAGCTTTGCATCAAAGGGAGGAAGCTTGTCCTGTTCGTAACAGGATTATGCCCTAGGAGATGTTTCTACTGCCCTCTTTCTGACAGGAAGAAGGATAAGGATATTGTCTGGGCGAATGAAAGGATAGTGAGCAGGGACAGCGAGATAATCGATGAGGCAAGGCTCTGCTCTGCCAAGGGTGCAGGCTTCACAGGAGGGGATCCTCTGGTGAAGATGGACAGGACTATAAGATACATAAATCTCCTGAAGAAGGAGTTCGGAAAAAGATTCCATATACACCTTTATACATCGCTCGATCTTGTCGATAGGGGATCTTTGCAAAGGCTGCATGATGCAGGCCTTGATGAGATAAGGTTCCATCCTGACATAGAAGATGATAGTATGTGGGATAGGATAGGCCTTGCAAAAGATCTTGATTGGGATATAGGTGTTGAGATCCCGGCTATCCCCTCCTTAAAGAAGGAGACAGACAGGCTGATAAGCTATCTTGTCGGCAAGGTAGGCTTCCTTAACATCAATGAGCTGGAGATATCAGACAACAACGCGAACAAGCTGGTCAGTTCAGGCTTTGTCCCGAAGGATAGGATATCTTACGGCGTGAAAGGATCGCAGGCTATGGCCTTATACCTATTGAGGAAATATGAAAGGTCAGGGTTGAAGATCCATTACTGCACTGCAAAGCTAAAGGACAAGGTGCAGCTTGCGAACAGGATCAAGCTCCGTGCAAAGAAGGTTAAGAGGCCTTATGATATTGTCACAGATGAGGGCATGCTCATAAGAGGTGTGATATATGCTGGCCAGAAGGAGCTTGCAGGTATAATGAAGGATTTCTCGATACCTTCTAAATATCTAAGCTTTGACAGCAAAAGAAAAAGGATACTTATAGCTCCTTGGATCCTCCAGGAGATATACAAAGAGATACCTCATAAGTCAGCCATAGTGCATGAGTACCCTACAGATGATGCGCTTGCTGTTGAGGTAGAGTTCCTCGGGGAACCTTAGGCAGTCTGGTTGGATATTGGAGGAATAATGGCAAACTTTAAATAATCCTCAGCCATAAGGTGGATCATGAAAAAGAGGGAGGAGATCAATGCAATAGATATCGCGGTAAGCACGATTCTCTTCCTCAGCTGCCTTGCAGCATTCTTCCTTGTCGTTGAGCCTCTCTTGACCAAGCAGGAGGGCCTTATGACCCTGCTGAAGACCGGCGAGAAGAACATAGAAACTCTCTATTGGGAAGTTGACAGGATCCCTATGCTCATAGATTCTGACCATCCGGTGAAGGGCAAGAGGGTATATGCAAAGCTTCCTTTCCCTGTGGAACCAAAGAATCTTATGCAGGAGAATGCTACAACTAACGGGACACATATATTCTTTTTTGCAGACCTGGACAAAGGAGAGAACCTGCTCTGGATATATCATTCTGATAAGGCTTCCAATGATGTTCTCCTTAAAGACAGGTCAGGCGCTGAGGATCTTGATGGTCCTGGTTCAGGATGTGATATAAGATATGGCCTTCCGGAGAAGTTAAGGGGCCTTTCTCTTGAGGCTCTTGCCAAGCTGGATAAGATCACCTATGAACAGGCAAAGATGCAGTGGGCCTTCCCGCTAAAGAAAGATTTTTATCTTTATATAGAGCATGAGAACGGTGCGCAGGTTATAGAGAAAGGCATGATCTTCCCGGACCTGCATAAGACCTTAGTCAAGGATTACGGCGGCTGGATACTATTCGATGATGGCCGTATGGACAGGGCAAGGATAAGGCTGGAGGTAGGATGAGATGAAGATATTCCATGACTACAAGTTCACTTTTGAGGTCATAATGGTAGCCTCATTCGTAGCATTGTTCCTGTTCTTCCTCCATCTGAGGCCTGAGCTCTTCTCAGCAGGCGATATGGATATAAATCTTATAGAAACATTGAAATATGACAGCCAATTCAGGGCTTGTATAGCCAGCAATGACAACGCCTGTATCCAGGACAGGGTGTCTTTCCTCCTTCAGGAGAGGCCTTTCAGGCTCAGGATACTCAGGGATTTTAAGGAGCAGCTTGATCCGAGCAGCCTGCCGGGGACATTTGTCGAGGAAGAGATGTTCATAGCAGGAAACTCTTCTGCCTATGAACCTGCACTGATAAAGGTGTACTATTGGGATAGGTGATGTTATTTTAAAATATTGTTTGAGTAGGTGATGCCGATGAAGATAACGATCGATACGAAAGAAGATAGTAAGGAAGAGATAAAGAAGGTTATTGAGATGCTGAGGGCGATGGTTGACGGGCCTGTAAGGATCGCGCCTGTCGATATATTCGGAGGCTCTGGCAGCAGTCCTGCTCAGGACATTTTCGCTTCTTCAAGCAGCAGCCAGGTACCATCATCCTCTCCCCAATCATCCTCTTTGCCATCATCAGGTTCAAGCCAGGCTTCAGGAGCCCAGCAGGGAGGGGATATATTCAGCCTTTTCTCAGCCCCTGAAAGTCCTGCCAGCTATCCTGTCCAGCCTGAGCCGAGGAAGGAAGAGCCTAAGGTAAGGATAATAAGGTATTGATCGAATGACTATGAAATACAGATTTATCGATAACATAACATCAGATGTCCTGTTTGAGGCTTATGGGGGGGACCTTAAGGCAGTCTTTGAGAATGCAGCAGAAGCTATGTTCAGCGTGATCTGCAAGATGGACAAGATAAATGCTTTAGAGGAGAGGACTATAGAAGCAGAGGCTGATGATATAGAAGACTTGATGATAAACTGGCTTCAGGCTTTGATAGCTGAGGTGGATATAGAGAACATGTTCTTCAAGGAGTTCCTCATATTAGAGATAGATGATAAGCATCTCAAGGCAGTCATCAAAGGGGAAGATATAAGCCCTGAGAAAGGAGAGACTGTAGTGAAGGCAGTTACATACCATCAGTATAAGTTTGAGAAGACTCCGGAAGGGTATAAGGTCAGGGTCAGCCTGGATATTTAGAAGATTATTTAAATTATCATTTAAACTATAATCTAAAATATCAATATATTCGGACTATCCATAGGTTCAAAAAATATAAATATATAAAAAAGAGGTTCTTAGTCTGGTTTAACAGGATATTTTTATGCCGGGTTTGGTTTTGAATGTTTTTTTAGCCGGCTTATCTTGATAATATATGCTCTTGACATATATTATGATGGCAAATATGGAAACAAAATTCATAGAGATTAACGCATGCCTCAACGATCTTAAGAAGGGGTGTGATGCAGATAAGGCAGTGCTTAGACTAGAGGCCCTTCTGAGGCAGCACTACCATGATCTTGATGAGGCATTTCTTCCTAACCTCTTCCAGGGAATGAGGATATTCCTTAAAGACGGCGGAGAGGTGATGGAAGATTCATATAATGCATACCTCTCAGTGTTTGAACATTATAAGATGAAGGATAGGGAAAGGATAGGGCATTATGATCTTTATAGGAAGAATTCAAAGAGAAGCACGATAATCACCTTCAGCAATAATAGGCTTAAGCTCTTTTTATATTTCAATCAGGTTGAGGAGAGGAAATCTCTAGGCGAGCTTCTTCTCAATCCGGGATTTGAGCTGTCCTGCCTGCCAGACTCTTTGATACCGGCAGATTTCCTTAACCTGATGGATGCTAATAGCTATAGCTTTCTCGGCTCTTTGGATGGTTTCGAACTAGAGAAAGTCCTGAGGGCAGATACTCCTCTGGAGGCTTTCTCCTTATTAGGCTATCTCCCTTTTGCGAAGAGGATATACAGCAGAAAGCAGGATAACTCTCCACAAGTTATTTAAATCAACCTTTATTTCTCAGCCTTATGAAAGACAAACTTAAGAAAATAAATGATTATGAATGGCTTGTGCCTAAAGAGGCCAGGAAAGGCATGAATGCAGACGCTAAGATAATAGCGAACCAGGCAGTGATAGATTCTATGGAGGATGAGGCTGTTACACAGCTTACGAATGTAGCTATGCTTCCTGGAGTGATCGCGCCGGTGCTTGCAATGCCTGATGCCCATATAGGATACGGACTTCCGATGGGGGCTGTAGCTGCCTTTGATATGGAGAAGGGAGTCATAAGTTCAGGTTGCACAGGATTTGACATAAACTGCGGCATAAACATGATACGGACCAATCTCTCATTTGATGAGGTCAAAGAGAAGATGAAGGATCTCGTCCCTCTGCTTTTCAAGAATATCCCTTGCGGGGTAGGCTCTAAAGGCAAGCTGAAGCTTGACAAGGAGACGCTCAATCAAGTGCTTACAAGAGGTGTGCATTGGGCTGTAGAGAACGGCTATGGTGTGCAGAGAGACATAGAGCATATGGAAGAGAACGGCAATATGGGCGGAGCCGACCCTAAAAAATGCTCTGATCTTGCGATGAAGAGAGGGCTTCAACAGCTAGGCACATTGGGTGCTGGCAATCACTTCCTGGAGATACAGAAAGTAAGCGATATATATGATGAGACATTCGCTAAGAGGTACGGAATCCATGATAAGGATCAGGTAGTGATAATGTTGCATTGCGGCTCCCGTGGTTTTGGACATCAGGTGGCTTCAGACTATCTTGAGATACATAAGAGGGCCTGCAAGAAATATGGCATAGAGCTCCCTGATGAGCAGCTTGTCTGCGCTCCTACAACATCTGATGAAGGCCAGGATTATTTCAAGGCAATGAAATGCGCTGTCAACTATTCCTTCACAAACAGGCTTGTGATGACCCAGTGGATAAGGGAGACATTCCAGCAGGTCTTTGGCAAGGAATGGGAAAGCCTTGATATGCATACTAT
>CAYNQH010000075.1:0-1659 GCA_964399255.1 uncultured Methanosarcinales archaeon
TCATTATTGCCTGCCTGTTCGTTTATGCTGTGCTCCTGATGACAGAATTTGTCCTATAAAATAAGAAGTAAAGTGAAAATGTTCAAGAATAAAAGAGGGATATCACCGTTAGTGGCTACAGCTCTGCTTATAATCTTCGCTGTCTCTTTAGGCTCTATAACTATGGCCTGGGGTAGAGGGTATATAGAAGAGAAAGGAGACGTTAATATAGAAGGCATCCCTAAGACCAGCCTAGAAGCAGACAATACTGTAAAAGATATCAACCTAACAAAGCTGGGGATAGTAGAATATAACATAATAGAGGGTAAGGTAGAGCTTGTTCTCCATTACAAGATAGACGTTGACACTAAGAAGATAAAGGTAAGGGTTGTAGGTACTGAAGGGACCAAGATTGTAGAGCTTGAGGAGCAAGGTTTCTCTATAGACAAGCCATTAAAGCTTGAAGTCCCATATGATGGGGAGATGGGCGAGATAAAAGATGTCTCTCTTATAGAATAAGCATTCTTAACTGATTTTTCAAGCATTAGAAGAAAGAATTCTTAAGCTAGAAGGCTTCTACCGCATAAATTCTATGTTTTTGCCTCATACTGCTTCTCCAGAATAGAAAGATTTAAATATTAGAATTGTTACTTATTAGTAATAACAAATAAATATCTTCAATAAGAGGTGCTGATATGGAACAAATAACAGAGAAGGAAAAGATGAAAGCTATGCAGAAAGAGATCGAGATAAGGGTTGAGATATCAAAATATATGGAAATGGTCAATGATATGCTATATTAAGATATGAGGTGATCCATTATGAGATTAAAAAATATGATTGCAGCCAGCCTTATGATGGCAGCAACCCTGACATCTGCATGCGACCCTTATGAAGGCAGCAATGCTAAGGTGTACCAATATCTCCCAAGATCCGGAGATACGCTTTGGGGAATAGCAGAAAAGGAAGGGATTCCCGCAAACCAGCGAGAGGATTATGTTACCCAGATCCAACGTATGAACGAAGGGCTTTTCTACCAAGGCCAGCCAAGAGTAGGTCCTAATGGGGAGCTCAGAAAGGGCGTATGGATCGACGCATTCGACCTTGATAGAGACGGCCAGATAGGCGGGCAGCCTGTAAAAGATATGAAATATGAATATGAACTGTGAGGAAAATGGAAGACGAAGATTTTAACATAATGGAGATAGAAGAAGACAAGCCAGATAAGGACAAGGCAGTAAGGCAAGTCCTGAACAAAGAAAAGCTGTCTAGCTTTGAGATGGACCAGCTACTTCTGGACTGAGGCAAAAAAAAGTGGATTACTTCCTTGACAGGCTGAAGGATGATGAACCTTTAGAAGAAGATCCATTACTTGAAGGAATACCCGAAATCAGGATCATAAAGGATCCTAAGGCAAGGATAGGAAGGATAACCCCTAAAAAGATAAAGGTCCCTAAAGAAGACCTGCCACCTATCCCTCCAAGAAGAGAAGAGATAGGACACAGGCCTGAACTTGAGCTTCCTGTGCCGGACAGCAAAATGCCAACAATAGAGGATTACTATGACCAGCAAAAAAATAGATATGGATTCTTAAGATGACAGAAAACCTAGAAGACAGGGTAATAAGCATCATGATCGGCTCCGATACAGCCGAAGATAGTGATAACCCCCGATTTCTCG
>CAYNQH010000075.1:1669-5592 GCA_964399255.1 uncultured Methanosarcinales archaeon
TACTTTAAGCCAAAGGGATTTGAAAAAGAAGGAAGAGTATACGAGAAAGTAGGGATAAGATTCTTCAAGAAGATAGTGCCCACATGCGGCCAGTATATGATGAGGGCTATAAGGAAGGTTTTCCCAAGCTTTAAGTTTATCAGGGATGAAAAAAGCGCAAGGGTCTGGGAATTTTGGACTAAAGTATATGAAGTACAGCATCTTATTCTCCTGTCTAATATGACTTACTCAATTGCAGAGAGCCTATCAGAAAGGAATTTCGAAGAGGCAGCGATGGATACAGTAGCAAACATCTTTCTCAATATCTATCCGATAATGCTTCAGAGATACAACAGGATCAAGATCAATGAGTATATCAAGAACCTGCACAAGGCTGAGGCTAAGCAAAACACATATAAATAACAACAAAAATATGAATACCATGGAATACGATCTAGAGCTTGAAAAAGTGATCAAGAATATAATGCAAGAGAAAGCAAAGCTTGTATGTATACAGCTCCCTGACGGCCTGAAGCCAAGAGCAAAAGAGATAACAGATGCCATAAGGCAGCAGACAGGTTCTGAAGCGATCATATGGGCAGGCTCCTGCTTTGGGGCATGCGATGTCCCTTTAGAAGTAGAAAAGCTTGGTGTTGACCTGATCATACAATGGGGGCATAGCGCATGGTAAAAGCTATCTTCCTAGATAGGGATGGAACTATCAATGAACTGAACAGCCAAGGCTTTGTGCATCAGCCAGATAATTTCAGATTTCTTCCAGGAGCGCTTGAAGGGCTTAAAGAGTTCTCAAAGATGGGTTACAAGCTTATAATCGTAACGAACCAATCAGGGATAGGGCATGGATTTTACACAGAGGAGGACATGCACAGCGTCCATGAGAAGATGGTCCAGCTGCTTTCTGAAGAAGGGATAGAGATACATGACATAAACTACTGCCCTCACAAGAGAGGAGAAGGATGCAGCTGCAGGAAACCCCGCCCGGGAATGATCGCAACTGCGATAGAGAAACATGGGATAGATATTTCCAGAAGTTTCATGGTTGGAGATAACACCAAGGATATCAAGGTAGGGGAGAATGCAGGCCTTAAGACTATAGGGCTTAACACAGGATACGGACTAAAAGACGGGAATATCACAGTAAAGCCTGACTTCATGGCTTCAAGCCTCTTAGAAGCTGCTGAGATAGTGAGAAAGGTAGAAAATGGAAGCTCTTAACTATATCCTTGCATCAATAATAGTCTTCTTAGGTGTAATCTGCGGGAATGCTCTTGCGATCATCGCTCCGGAAGAGATAAAGCCAGGATCAAGATATATTGATATTTTCAGGAAAGGAGCATACATTATAATAATATTGTCTTTAGCATATTTTTTCAGGAAAGCGCCGCTATATCTCGGTATCACCCTGATATCTGGAGGAGTCTTATATCTTGCGATAAGGCATAGATGGACTTATCCTATCCTCTCAATACCCTTCTTCATCTCATCTATGGACAACAACCTGTTCATCATAGTCTCATCTTTGATCTTCTTGTATGGATTTCCTGTAGGTATCCTGAAAGCAAAAGAGATGAAGAAAGCAGGTAAATATTCAAAAGTATACTCCTCTATAAAAGAGAATTCCCCATTCATAATCCTGTCTATACTTTTATTGATATTTTTCTAGATGTAGAATACTGCAAGGGTTATCACTAATCCTAAGATAGCGCCTGCCAAGACCTGAGCAGGAGTATGGCCTAGGACCAGCCCGACACCTTTTTCCTTTAGGCTTACCCTATTGAGATCCTTTGCAATCTTGTTCAAAAGCTTAGAATTCTCGCCTACTGCCCTACGAACTCCGATAGCATCCACCATCACGACAAGTGAGAAAAGGATCGAGACAAGGAAAAGGTTTGAAAATCCCTCCATCAGATATATAGAGGATGATAAGGCTATAACTGAAGCTGTATGCGAGCTAGGCATCCCTCCAGTATGCCAGAATATGCCCAGATCAAACTTCTTTGTTGCCATGTAATTAGAGATTATCTTGATCAGTTGAGCTACAAGGAAAGATAGAAGTATTACAACTACTGCCTTTGTAAGGGTCATAATAGCCATTGTATCACCTTTTTATTTAAAAAGAGAGCTTTATTTTAAATATTTTTAGGTTACCAAAAGATAAATCTCATACTATTGCTTTTTCCATCTGGATAGCCTAATAAATCCTTTATAAACAGATTATTAAGAGTTTTAAGGCTCAATGCGAAAGCTTTTTAAATACTTTAGAATCACTTTGGGTAATATAAGGCAATATATGCCTCCATAGCTTAGTAGGTGGAGCGCGCGGCTGTTACCCTTTTGTATGGGAAGAAACCGCGAGGTCGGCAGTTCAAGTCTGCCTGGAGGCGCTTTTTTATTAATTTTTTGTAGAGCCAAAAGCTCTTACAAAATTTATAGCGGGCCCGTAGCTTAGCCTCAACGTCTCGCTACGTTGACAAGCGAAGCGGGTGGGACTTCATAAGATCCAGTCCCACACACTGCAAAAGCAGATAGGGGCTCGAACCACGCTAATCGTGGGCCCGTAGCTTAGCCTGGAAAAGGTTAGCACTAGTTAACCGATGGGTAACTGGAGCGCTCGACTGATATATCAGCTTTGGAGATATCCAAAATTTGATGGTAGAGATCGAGAGGTCTGGAGTTCAAATCTCCACGGGCCCATCTTTTATTCTAATAAAGATATAATGATCTAATAAAGATGTAATAACTTGCTAGTCTAAGGGATTTTCAACAACATCAAGCGCGGTCAGACGGCCAATGCCCTGCATTGTCCTACTCGGCATCCCGTAGGGAGCAACCCCTGCCTCGCCTGACGCGCATGTTGTTGAAAACCCTAAAGTTGTGCGTTCTGCAGCCAATTCTATGGATAAGTAAAAGAAAGTAAGAGATGATTATCAAGAAATAGTGATATCCCTAATGAAGAAATCGTTTGACTAACCACAATACCTATCGCATATCTTGCTGAACTTAGGATTCAGGACCCTAAAATCTGAGCAGAACTTCTTTGTATCGCCGACACGGAATATTATCCTGTTGCTCGTCCCTCCAGGGATAGACCCGACATTGCCAGTATATGTGCCCATTGAAAAGCCCATCTTCCTCGCAAAGATAAGCATATTGTAGTAGAAAACCTCATTTCTCTCTCCTGCATTGATGTTGATCTGAGGGGCTTTCGTGTTGTTGATAGGCACGGCCTTCCCTGCCATTATCCCTTCAAAATACCATCTCATCTCCTGGTCTGAAAGAGGAGGATTAAGCAGATAAGATTTTGAGGGCTCGTTTCTCCTGAAGATGTCAATCAACTTTTCCTCGAGCGCTCCTGAAAACTTGCTCTCCCTAGGCTTGAAGCAGATGTTGGTCTTTATATTATATATCCCTGCCTTGTTCAGGTAGGTAAATATATTCTCATCTCTGATAGAGAAGTGAGGCCTTGAAGAATGGATGCTGATACCATTGCCATTAGGCTTATGCTGGAACTGGTCCCTTATATTGATCCTATAATTCCAGACATCAAAGACCAGCTTGGCAAGCACATCATGATAGAACCCATAGTCTCCCTTGGAACCTCCTACATGGACAGTCTTATCCCTGGCAAAGCTATTTGAGTCTACGCTAAGTATGCCTAATAATGTGACAAGGTCCTTTTTCCTGCCCATAAATCACTACTTTTCAGAAGTTATATTTAAGCTTTTCTGGCTACCCTAGCTAGAACGGAAAGAAATCATATTTGTATGTCTTGATTATCCTGAGGATATCAAAGTCTCGGATTATGTTTGAGAACTCTTTCCAAAAACCTTGAAACCTCTCCAATTTTCCCCACATAAACAATATAAAAAATCAAGAACCAGATTTATTAATGGATTACTATATAGATACTTGTATCTGGCTCA
>CAYNQH010000076.1:0-5548 GCA_964399255.1 uncultured Methanosarcinales archaeon
TGCTTCCGTCTTGGACTCAGCTTCCAGAAAGATGTAACCTCTCATGCCATGGGTCCTTATAACAGAATAGACTTTTAGGCCTTTCTTCTGGACATTGCTGACCAGGAAATCCATGACCTGATCTTCTCTGTTTGCTGTTGTCCTTAAAGCAAAAATGCTTGTAGATATTGGTTCTGCTTCATCTGCCATTTTATCCAATCAACTCCGCGGCCATATGGATTATGAACCCTATGGCCCCTATTATCGCTATGCCAAGACCTGAAACCTTCACTATAGTCTTGAACTCTAATTGAGAGGGCTTTTTTGTTATCTTGAATACCCTTATGCATTCAAACCAGAAGTGTTTAAGCTTCAGTCCTGTATTCTTTAGCGTGTTTGCGATATCCATCTTAGTCTACAAATTCTATGCCCAGCTCGTTCTCGATCTCCTTTTTCTTCTTGGTGCCTATCTTCCTGTCAGGTCCGAAGATCTGTGCCGACTTTACACCTGTGATTATAAGCAGCACTCTTACGATGCCGGTAAGGTCTTCTGCTATCTGAGCTCCCCATATTACCCTAGCATCCTCATCAAGCTTCTCTGAAATCTCTTCGACTACAGATCTTGCCTCTTCAAGTGTCATGTCCGGGCCTCCAAGCACGTTTATCCGCGCTCCGTTTGCGCCCTGGATGTCTACGTCAAGCAATGGGTTGTTGAGAGCTTTCTCGACAGCTTCCTTTGCCCTGTTCTCTGTGTCGGATTCTCCTACACCTATGAGAGCGACGCCTCCTTTGCCCATGACTGTCCTCACGTCAGCGAAGTCAAGGTTTACAAGCCCTGCCTTTGTGACAAGCTCTGCAATCCCTTTTACTGCGTTTGTAAGTATCTCATCTGCTACTTTGAATGCTGTGTGCAGCGGGAGGTCAGGAGCAAGCTCAAGGAGCTTATCGTTAGGGATAACTATCAAGGTATCGACGATGTTCTCCAGCTTCTCTAATCCTATGACTGCGTTCTCATATCTCCTCTGCCCTTCCATAGAGAAAGGCAAGGTGACGACTGCTACTGTAAGAGCGCCCATCTTCTTTGCGATCTCGGCTATTACCGGGGCTGAACCTGTTCCGGTTCCTCCTCCAAGGCCGCAGGTTATGAATACCATATCTGCGCCGTGTATAGCTTTCTTGATATCGCTCTCTGACTCTTTTGCAGACTCTTCACCTATCTTAGGCACAGAACCTGCGCCAAGTCCTTGGGTGATATCCTTTCCTATCAGGATCTTCTTATCTGCAGTAGTGTAAAGCAGGTCTTGAGCGTCGGTGTTTACAGCTATAGTTTCAGCGCCTTGAACACCTACTTCTGCAATCCTGTTGATAGTATTATTTCCGCCTCCGCCTGTTCCTATGACTCTTATCATAGCTTTCTGTTTTGCAAGCAGTGCCTGAAGCTCTTCATCTACCATTGTTGATCTTACCGATGTTGACCTATCCTTCCTTTGTGCAACACCAAACTCTTCCTCTTCAGAAGATTCCCTTCCGTTTTCTGAAACCTCAAAATCCAATTTCTCCACCTCCCAATTACCTATTATTTAGCTTGAATCAAGTGAATTTTAAAGGATACTTATATTTAAATCTATTCTTTTTTGTCTTCCTTTATTTTCTCCTGTTTTCCGTCTATAAACTCTATATCTTTGAGTCTTGTAGCAAACTCTTTGATCTTGCTTATCAGCTGATCTTTCGCCTCTTGAGGGAGCTTCACCTTGTTCTTGAAGGTTATCTTTGCTTTTTCCCCTTCAGCAGCTACATCTATATTCTCTTTTTTTACGTTCAGCTGCAGCATGAGGTATGATCTTATCTTTTCTGCGTCATCCTCAAGCTTCTTGTTTATCTTTACCCTGTAGATTATGTCCCTTCCTGAGAGGGGATGGTTGAAATCGACTATGACCCTCCCTCCTGTTACGGTCCGGATCATCCCTACCATCCCATCTATGTTTATTTCAAGGCCAGGCATAGCTCTTATCCCCTGCTTCTTGAATACTGAGGAGGGGACCATCTTGAGAAGCTTAGGGTTCTTCTTGCCGAAGGCCTGTTCGGCGCTTAGCTCAAACTTGTACTCTTTGCCTGTCTCCTTGCCTATCATCTTGTCGTCAAGCCCTTTGAGAAGCTGCGCCTCGCCTATCCTTACTACGACGGGGCCATAGGTCATATTATCATTGAATATGCCTTTCTCTTTTGCAATAGACTTATCGGTAGTGTCAAACACTATCTCTTCATCTTTGAGCATACCTATGTATTGGACCTCTACAAAGTCCCCTTTTTTTATTTCAGCCATCATGCATACCTTAAAATCTTTAATTTATGTCCCTCTAGCTCGTTTATCGCTAAAAGAAGGAATATTTAAGAGGAGAAACCATTGATATTTAAATTTTTTGCTTAATTTTCGCTTCCTAAAGCATCTATTGCCTTTGTCAGCCTTTCTGCGACCTGTTCTGGGGTAAGAGATGTAGTATCGATCAGGATATCATAATGTCCGGGATCGTAATAGTCTATATCGTAATACTCCTTATAACGCCTTTTTTCGGATTCCAGCCTTTTTTTGAGCATCTCTAAGGTCATCTCTTTTGTCTTGTTATAATCCTCATCTTCTCTTTTTTGCCTGAATATCCTCTCTCCAGCCTCTTCTATGTCCACATCAAGGAATATCTTTATAGATCTAGGGATAAAATAGAACCCCAGCCTTGCATCGATCACGAAATTGTCCTCTTCTTCTCCAAGCTTTTTCTGTCTTTCATCAAGGATCTTGTCTATCTCCGGGTCTTTCTCAGCGATCTTGCTTAGCTCAATCGGTGTGATACCTCTCTTTCTTGCTATGTCCCTCATGAAGTCACCTGTAGAATAATGGGCGAGGTTCAGTTTTTTTGCAAGAATCTTAGCTACAGTTGATTTGCCGGAACCTAATGCGCCTGATATTGTGATTATCATAGCTTTTTTTGATTATAGGAGGTATAAAAATCTTTGGGGTACTGACCGCAACCTTTATATAAAAATGTGCTCTATTCCGGCTCATGAGCTCTGATTTTAGGGAGAAAATCGCCCTTGCACTTCTTGAGAGGAACTTCACCGTAAGGGCCCTTTCAAAGAGCTGTTTTGATATAATATGCAGGAAAGGCAGCCAGATACTTCTGCTTAAGGTATTGAAGAATGCTAACTCTATCTCTTCAGGATATGCAGATGAGATGAAGAAGATAAGCTCTTATCTGGATGCTTCACCACTTATAATATCTGAGCGTTCTGATATTGACCTTGAAGACAGTGTGGTATATTCTAGGATGGGGATATGCACCCTTAATATGATGACCTTTCTCAAGGCTTTGGACAACCATAATCCTATAATAAAAAAGACCCGTGCAGGTCTTGTCGCTTGCATCAATGGAGATAAGCTGAAATCCTTGAGAGAGAAGAATGGATTTTCCCTGAGCTATCTTTCTGAAAGGCTGGGTGTGAGCAAGAGGATGATATCAAGGTATGAAGAGGGGATAAATGAGGTCACTATAGGGCGATCTTCTAGGGTTTACGACCTTTTTGGAGAAGGTGTTTTCGAGAGGATAAACATATTCAGTTTCAAGAGCCCTGATCCGGGCATGTTCTCATCAAGCTTATCTATAAAATATAAAGACTTAGGCTTTGAGCCTGCAGAGCTTTTCAACTCGCCTTTTGATATAATAGCAAAAAAAGAAGGTGACATAATATTCACCGAGGTAGATAAGGTAAACAAGTATGCTTATCCTATCTCTCAGATGATCGGGGCCAGCAACCTTGTGATCTGCGATAAGAACAAGCCTAAGGATATACCTTCCCTTACAAGGGAAGAGTTCATGGGGTTCGATAGGCCTGCTGAACTCTTAAGGTTCATAAAAACTTTTTGAGAAAATTAATAAATATTTAATAAAGAGATAAGCTAGTTGATCATATCATTTGTATGATATGTAAATGCTTTATGAGTATATTTTATGTATTTGTTGTATATATTTGCTTTATGCATAGGAGGAAAATGACCATCAAAAAAGAGGAGCTAAGGCGAGCAGCAGCTTTGATAGCCTTATGCGTCCTTTCTGTCTTAGCAGTATCTCTTTCTGCCTGCGAGATGGATCCTGTGGAGGATATTGTCCAGGTAAAGAAGATCCTCCGTCAGGAGAAAGCTATACAATCAGATCCTTGTGCTGAATACCCTATGATCTCTCTTAGGGATGTGTGCCATTTTAATCTTGCTATAGGCAATAGGTCTATCCAGCATTGCCTTATGATCAATGATACTTCGCAGAAGGATGAATGCTTTGTGCTTCTTGCAGGGATCAGGGAGGACAGCGAGCTCTGTGATGCTATAGGATCTCAGGCAGAGAAAGATCGATGCAATTTCAATATGGCCATCTCAGGAGAGGATCCTCTTTCATGCTCGGAAATAATGAGCCAGGAAGGGAAATATTCTAAGAATAGGTGCTATTTCCTGTTTGCAGTAAAGCTCAAAGATGAAGGTATCTGCTCAAAGATAGTTGATGAGGAGATGTTCACTGAGAATAAATGTGTCGAATCGGTAAGTCAATATTAGCTAAGACCTGGGGCAGTTAAGCTCAACAGTAGCTAAGCTCAACAGTAGCTAAGCTCAATATTAGATAATAAGGAAAGCTTTAAATATGAAAAATAATCCTCTTAACAGGAAGATGTCAGGAATCCTACAAAGAACCTTTTTGAGAGCATCCAATGCCTCTCTTAAGGCGGTATTCTTAATCATGGTCTATTCCTCTTTTATGATCTCTATCCTTCTTATTGCTGGGTGTGAAGATTCAGGGGGAGGAGGATGCCCAGTCTGCAGTGAAGAGGAATGCTGTGACGAATGCTCGGAATGTGAGAGCCAGTGCCAGGATGATGCAGACAACTCAAGCCAGGAATCTGAATGCCAATCCACTTTGGCAAGGATACAAGGCCAGTGTGAATAAGGCTTGAGAAGGCTTAGAAATGTGGTTTTAAAGAGGAAGGGACAGCTAAAAAACAGAAAACTTTAAATACTAAACAGATGGTTTTCTTCCCTATCTTCAAGGTTTTTCAATTATGAGGCTCATAAGTTGACAAAGATAAATAAACTAGTAATGCATGGGTTTAAGTCCTTTGCAAAACGGACAGAACTAGTATTCGGAGACACTTTCAACTGCGTTCTAGGACCTAACGGTTCAGGTAAGAGCAACATCCTTGATGCTTTATGCTTTGTCCTAGGCAAGAGTTCTGCAAAAGCCTTGAGGACTGAAAAATCAGCAAACCTGATATATAACGGCGGGAAGTCAAAGAAGCCCAGCGGGCAGGCAGAGGTATCTATATATTTTGATAACGGCAACAAGCTTTTCCCTACAGAGGAGAAGGAAGTCAAGGTCACCAGGATAGTGAAGGCAAACGGCCAGAGCTACCCCCACGAGATGGAAGTGGAGGAGAACGCGAACTTCCTGCTCATGCTCCACGCCTACTGGCGCTGGACCGGCGACGAGGACGCCGCGCGCCGGCACGCCGAGCTCGTCGGGAGGCTCGCGAG